>JAQXCQ010000213.1 GCA_029251785.1 Maricaulis sp.
CCGATATTTCCGGGCAAGAACGCAGCTCTCGATCTATGTCTACGAAAACATGGTTCTGTGATGGGCATCGAGCTCAAGTACCTTTCAAAGGCATGCTTCGTTGAGCACGAAGGTGAGAACTTTCGACTTAAGTCGCAAGGGGCTCAAGATATACGCCGTTATGACACGCTCAAAGATGTCCAGCGGATCGAAGAGCTTATCGGTCATGGCAGGATTTCTCCTGGGGGTGTGCTCTGCATTTCCAACGATCCCGCATATTGGAATGGGCCAATGCGAACTGGAACCTGTGACGAGGACTTTGCGCTAAAGGAATCAAAGGAATTGAGCGGAACCATGTGTTGGGCGGCCAAAACTGGGCCTGGAACCCAGAAGGGGCGTGAAAAACCGATAGCGCTAGCTGGTCGGTACCGGGCAAACTGGAAGACTTTCTCCAAAATTGAAGGGCACGAATTTCGATACCTCTGGATCGAGGTGACCGTGGGAGCGGTGCCGCCCCCTGCTAAGGATAACAGTGCTCCGGAATCTACGGCTCGAAGACAATTCGTCGAACGTGAGACACATGCCTCCAAAATACTTGGCTTCATTGACCGCAAAGGGCGTCAATTTTGCGATGATTGCTTGTCCAATACGCTCGACATAAAGCCTCGTCAGACCGTCAATCTGGTCTGCAACAAGCTACAGGTAGAACGCGCGATCGAGCGAGACCACAGAACGTGCGATAGCTGTGGCAGAACAAAGATAGTGAATTTTACTTCGCCATAGCGATAAGACGTCCCACGATGTGAAAACGCGTGGGCGATAACGAATGAACAAGGGGTGGAAATGCATCAGCTGGAATTTATTGAACGAAAGGTCGCCGCCTTTCGTGATGCGCGTAATTGGAAGAAATTCCATTCCGTCAAAAATCTGTCTACCGCGCTAAGCATCGAAGCATCCGAACTCGCAGAGATCAGCCTTTGGAAGACCGATGAGGAGGTCTCAAACCTCATAGCTACCCCTGAGGGGCGTGAAAAATACCAAGGCGAAATGGCCGATGTATTTATGTACTTGCTCTTACTGGCAGAGAAATTGGACATCGATTTAGTCGACGCTGTCGAGGCTAAGCTCGCGCTCAATGAACGCAGGTTTCCCGCTGATGAATTTGACGGATCATTTGATAAAAACAAACGTCGGGAGGTTGAAGATTGATCACTCTCGAGCACTTGCAAATATTTGAAAAATATATGAACGCTCCGGTACATGCGTTTTCCAGTGGTCATGTCACCGATGCTGACAAGGAACGGTACTGGGAGCTCTACCGATGGCTGATTGATCCCGCCAAGCTTGTTACGGATAGAGCCGACGGCTTCAGTACATATACCAGCCGACTCTCACAGTTTGGTGGAGTTCAGGGCCAACGCCTGAAGGATATGTGGGCCTCCATTATCAACGATGGTGCAGGCGCCTTTGGCAGATACCCGCAAGTTTTCGCAATCGCCAATCAACGCGGTATCGAGGTAGGGTTTTCCATCGCGATTCATGAGGATGACTACTACGACAAAGAAGTAAAACTTCGCGTGCGTGCGATGCTACCTTCCCTCTACAAAAAGCTACCCTCGCCTACCTCTCCTTTAGTCTCATCGATCGATGACCAGCTGGATCCATCCATCTGGAAAGTGGGCATCCGGCATCGAGCCGGATTCGATATTGAATTTGAGAGTGCTGAGGAATTGGTCGCCTTCCAGTCGTCTGACCAAGCAGGTCTCAAGGGCGGCGGAACGATTGTCAGAGTATTTGACCAGGCACAGGTTCTTGTCCCTGGTTTTGATCTTGAGGCCGAGCTCCAAACCGCGTTCGACATTTTCAAACCCCTGATGAAACAACTAACGCCTTCGGGAGCTGATGGTCATTTCGTGCAGGGGCAATATCAGCTGGATAAAGAGATTTCCGAAATCCCGCAATTTAATCCTGAGGACGACACGGACGCCAAGTCCTATGTATTAAAGAAGCTCGCTCAACACTTAGGACAACAAGCGTTTCGGCAAAAATTGCTCGAGGCATACGGCGGTCGATGCGCCGTAACGGGCACGAGTGAGGTTAGTAGCCTTCAGGCCGCCCATATCGTTCCATACAACGGCAAAAAGACAAACCACGTCTCGAATGGAATTTTGCTGCGGGCCGATATTCACAACTTATTTGATATGGGGCTTCTTTATATCGAGCCTGCGTCCGGGTTTATTGTGGTGTCGCCGAGGGTTAGGTGTCCAACATACCGCGCCCTTCACGGAAAAAAGGCCGCGATGCCATCCAACGCCCACCATGCGCCATCTGTTCAATCGTTGGAAATTCAAAAAGACAAGTACAACGACATCCACGAATGAGACCTCGAAGAACAAACACGAATGCCCCCTCATCTCAACCCGTCTCCCGATTCCTCGCCGCATACCCATCGACAATGACCGGCGCGGTCAAGAAACTTTCGCGGACAGCTAGGCCACGCCATACCAGAAAACACAATACGCTATGCCCAATTAGCCTTGGATCCCCAAAGCGCCACCGCAAACAAGGCAGCCGGACCGATTGCTGATGCCATTGGGATGAAATCGTCACGCTGATCAGTATTGCGGGCTTTACCTCGGCATCTCAGCGAGAACCGAAACCTAGACCTCCAAGACTATAGTTCGGGGTCACGATGCCAATCAGAGCGCACCTCAATCGCGGGCCCGCATGAATTCAATACACTCATCGCAGTCCAACACCGCTCGGTAGTAAACGTGTTCCCAGGCGTTCTCAGCCACAAAACCGGACATCGCCGCGAAGGTTTCAAGGGAACCTCGAAGATCTTGCCCGCTCTCGCGAATCTGGTTGGCCAGTTTGAGCATCCGACTGTGCTGACCTTTTAGAAACTTGTTGTATCGAGCAGCAATGTCTAGCTCTCTAACGTGTGAAGCCACCAACGCCTCCTCATCAGGCGCTAACCCGGGCCTTATTCCAAGCTGAAAATTCGGGGATTCAAATGGCGGTTCTATGGACAATTCCAGCACCCGCTCGGCCACGAAGACATCAAAATATGGGTGCAGGAAGAATTTCGGCTCATCATCGTCGCCGGTCTTCGTACCCTTGGCGAGCTGGCAAGCGTCACACATCGGAAAGAGGTTTAATGGAGTGACGCTGAAATGCGGAAATCCATCCTTGGGTAAGTAGTGATCCAGGGTGTTGGGTGTTCCTGCTTCTCCACATGATGGACACAGACTAAGCCCGTGCTCTCGCCGCATTTCAACAAGCACTGACTTCTGAGCCGAACCGTCGCGTGCGCCGCTATAGAGATTGAGAAATTTCGTTCGATGAGTATCGATTTCAGGCCAATCAGCAACTAAGGCGGGCGACCCGACGGAGTCAATATACGCCCGAACTCGGTCCTCCCATTCATCCGCGATGCCCTCGAAGAATCGCGAGTTTCGTCCCGCCTTTCGTTCTTCCAATACTTCATTCAACAGCTCGAGGCTATCTTTCCTCGGCCTGGGCAGAGCCATCACCATTCTCCTCGTCCCATCGCTCGAATTTGAACAATCAGCTCTTCGTTAACCCGCCCGTCCAATGCTTCCAGAAGTTCATCCGCTCCCTTTTCATCAAGCCGCTGCTCGATCCAACGCTCGAATGGCTTTGAAACGGCGTGATCCCCGAAAACATAGGACGAAATACGTTGCATATCACCACCAAACGTCTGAAATGGTGGTTGCTTTACAACCAATCCATCTTCACTCCGAGCGAATATGTGGACACAGCTCTGCGGGACTTCCCGTACGGTAACAACGGAATGTGTTGCCATAACGGCCTTCGAATTAAAACGATCCAAGATGAGCTTGAGCATGTCAACGAACTGAATTTCCAAAGTCGGATGAAGGAACAGTTCAGGCTCATCAATCAGCAAAAGGCTGTTCTTGCGTATTGAGCCCACAACGTTGATCACTACGAAGGAAAAGAGCAGTTGACCGGAACTCAGGTGCAGCGGCGCCCCATCTGATGCCGCTGCGACGAACGTGCCAGGCTGGGCGAACGCTGTACGAGCGATGGTCAGACCTGTGCTGACACCGTTGCTTTGGGTAATCGCAATGCTCGCGTTTGCTTGGATGCTGAAACGGGCAGAGGCGGGATTGATACCGGCAGAGGATGCGGCGCTGATGACCACCTATGTGATCAACTCCGCGATCTATGCCGCGACGGCGGCAACGCTTTGGTGGTTTGGTGATCGTGCGCGGCGGTCACCTAGGGCAGGAACTTAAGTGCTACCCCACATTTCGCGAGTCAAGTTCCAGACATCAATATGGAAGTAGCGAATCCAGCGGTCTCACTAATCTTTTTGGGCAACGCGAACTCGGAATGAAGTGGCCCTATCGTTTGGTTGCTACTCATTAAAGTCACAGAGTGAAAAGTTAGTTTGATGATAAAATTCTCTTCCCACCGTAGACACCACTTCATCTTCCAGAGTTGGCGCGACATCCATATTATCAATCAGGGCCCGGTACGGCTCTTGGCGTCGCGATAGGGACTGATCGTAGTTTGCGAGATTCAAATTACCGCCATTTCGCGACCAGCGTCTTAGAGTATCTTCTAGTGGAAACCAAATCTCGAACTCGGCCTGAAAAAGACTATTTTCACCAATGAAAAAATTCCCATTCAATAACCTACCCGAACAGATCGGCCGTAAGACCGCTACAGTCTCAAATTCCATCATGTCAGAGCTGCTGGGCGGACTGTCAATATCAACGATTTCCAATCGTCGGCTTTGCATCAGCGTAAGCGGATAATCACTGAATCCATTTGCTGATCTACCTATATATTCAGGCGTTCTCTCAATCATGTGTAGCTTGCCGACAAACCCTGCATGCGGGATAAAGAGCGCTCCCTCGCCGATAGAAGTACTATTGGCAATCGCAAATATGCGCATGCATGCAGAGGCGCAAATTCCAGGGAAACCGATGGTGACATCAAAACTATTTAGGCGGGCGACAATTTCATTCGCGGCCAGCAAGTCTCCACCAAAACTAACAATTGAAACCAAGTCAATGCCATCTAACGGAATAGTTTCCAAGCCTTCCCGCAACTCCAAAGTAATGATGCCACATATAGAAATCTGGGTGTCCGAGACGTGTACAGCGGTCCCAAAGCTTGGATCGCAGCTTTCCAGAGTTGTTTGATCGTTTTCTGGCGCGGAGATCGGAGTCGTGCAGCTTGTGGTTAAATTTAAACAGGTTACCAAAAATATGAATCGAAACATTTATTGTCTTATCCATTTATAGAATACTCACTGGAAAGGGTTTCAAGCTTTCCAGTGAGTAATTGTTGTCCGGTTTATTGGTTTTCATAAGTGATGACGAGTTCCGGACTGGTGTCAGTAGTGAGGTTTTCTGCTCGCCATTCTTCACTCAACAATTGTTGCATCGAGGCATTCTGCATGACAAGGCGATCAATAGAAGACTCGAATGCATCTGGGCGACCGTTGCCATCTGCATCTTCTCCGATAAACGTTCTTGTTGTCCCGTCGGGCATTGGCACCACGAAAGTTACATTATCGCCGTCGTCATTGGGAGTGTTGGGGTCGTCATCGCCGGGGTCTCCCGGAGGTCCCCAATAGCCACCGAAACCTCCAGCAACTTGATTGATTTCGTCATGAGTTAATGTACGCATCATCCACCTACTGTAAGCGTCCGGTGAACCCGCCCTTGTTTTTCCGGGCACTGGCTTCTCATCCCTGCAAATCAACATTCCAGGGCAACAGCTCATCGAGCCGGTTGATTTTGTGATCGGGGATGCGGG
>JAQXCQ010000215.1 GCA_029251785.1 Maricaulis sp.
AGGCCAATCGCGGTTACCTCACCCACTTGAATTCCGTTAAAACGGACCTCACTGGACTCTCTAAGGCCGCGAACCGGGCCGTCAAAGATGACATCATATTGTGCATATTCGCGATCACTGACTCCGCTTAGCCACAGGGCAAAGAAGCCGCCCGCCGCCACGAGAATGACCGCAAACAGGCCGACCAGTGCGTGATGTGCCTTGGTTTCCATCGTCTAGCTCTCCTGACTTGCACGGGCTGCGCGTCCGCGCGGTCCGTGAAAGTACTCCTGTATCCACGGATGTGGATTCCGCATCAAAGCATCAATCGGGGCGATTGCCTCGATTTTCTTTCCCGCCAGCACCGCGACACGATCACAAATCGCGTGCAGGCTATCGAGATCGTGCGTGACCATGAGGACTGTCAGTCCCAGGGCGCGCGACAATTCCAGAATTAGCGAATCAAACGCCGCCGCACCGATCGGGTCGAGGCCCGCTGTCGGTTCATCCAGAAATAGTATCTGTGGATCGAGTGCTAAAGCCCGTGCCAGAGCCGCACGCTTGCGCATTCCGCCGGACAGTTCCGATGGAAATTTCGCTCCCGCGCTCGGATCCAGCCCGGCCAGCCCAATTTTCATACCGGCGATCTCTTCCATCAGCGGTATCGGCATATCAATGTGCTCGCGTAACGGTGCCATCACATTTTCCTGGACCGTTAATGAGGAAAATAAAGCGCCATTCTGAAACAGAACGCCCCAGCGACTGTCCACATATCGCCGCTCCTTGCGGCTCATCTCGGAAAACGCCTTCCCGTTGAGGGAAATATCCCCGGTCACCGGTTTGTTCAGCCCAAGAATTGTATTCATCAAGACCGATTTACCCGATCCGGATCCACCGACCAAACCAAGTATTTCACCCTTCCGAATATCTAGGTCCAGATTTTCGTGGATGACGTGGGGTCCAAACGCTGTCTTGAGACCTCGCACCGAAATGAGGATATCGCGGCTCATATCCCCAACTCCATATACAACAATGCGAAGGCGGCCTCGATCACAATCACGGTGAAGATTGATTGAACGACTGAAGCGGTCACCCGGCGTCCCAGAGATTCGACATTGTTCTGAACCTCCATCCCCTGGCGGCAACCAATAATCGCGACCACTAACCCAAATACTGGCGCCTTCGAAAGGCCCACCCAGAAATGATCGATTGGCACTTCCGTATATAGCCGCGAGATGAAAACCGCAGGCGTGATTTCCTGGGCCGTCCAGGCCACCAACATGCCACCAAACAGACCGGACAGCATCGCGCCGAAGGTCAGCAAGGGTGCCATTAGCACGCAGGCCACGACACGCGGCAGCACCAGCGCCTCATAGGGATCGAGGCCCATCACCCGCATGGCGTCGATTTCCTGCTGCATTTTCATCGAGCCGATCGACGCGGTAAACGCCGAATCTGAACGGGCTGCCAGCATAATCGCGGTGATCAGAACGGCGAATTCCCGCAGGACAGACAGGCCGACCAAATCGACCATGAAGACTGTCACACCGAAGGTTTCCAACAAATTGGCACCCATCAACGCAATCACTGCACCGATAAAGAATGACAAGGTTGCGACGATCGGCATGGCGTTGACGCCAACTTCCTCCATCGCCCAGATGGTAGAGGTCAGGCGAAAACGCCAGGGCTGGGCAAAGGTCGCAAGACCGGTTGTCAGCGTCTTGCCGAAAAATCCAAGCGTTCCGATCAGCTCAAACAGCATCGCCTCAAGTCCGGCGCCAATCCGGGACATCGCCTTGAGAAATCCGAATGTCGAGGTTTCCACCGGACTACAGGCAGATGTACGTTCCCGCACTTCGGCAATCAAATCTCTGGCAACTGCATGCACACCGACGAAATGGAAATCTCCATCCGGAGCGCCACAGCGACGGGTCACACGTCCGAGAAGATAAGCCCCTGAGGTATCCACTTGTCCCAGGTTTCGTACATCGATGATGATATCGCCCGGTGCAGTTTCTTCCTCGATTTTGCACATGACAGAATAGACCGCGCCGATTGTATCGACGAGCCAGTTTCCATGCGCTTCGACATAAGTCTTGCCATCCGCCTCGCGGACAACAACACGTGCTGCACTCAAATTATCTGACCGACTTCCCCTCATATTCACCAGACTAGTCCAATTCGTCCGCTCTAGGGAGGGCCCTTTGACGCGATAGCAGCACCGCAAAACCCAAACCAGCGATTGCAGGCAGCATCATAGCCGCAAATCCCAGACTTCCGACCCGCGTATACAAATATCCCGACGCCGCCGCTGCGAGCGCCATCACCAATCCGCCCGACAGGGCCGAGTTGATGCTTTGCGCAGTCGCCGCATATCGATCGGGCACATGTAGCGATGCGTATCTCAGAAACCCGATATAGGTGGCCGCATAGGTCAGCGCATGCAAATTCTGTAAAATAAACAGTCCCCAAAGGGGTGGAGACAGGGCCAGCAACCCCCAGCGCAGCACCGAGCCCCCGGCCCCGATCCCCATCAGCATCGCCGGACTCATCCGCCCCAGCCAGCCGCGTCCGGAGAATGTCAAAAAGACAATCTCGATCACCACACCGCTGGCGATCAAAAGACCGATAACCACGCCACCATGCCCCTGTGCTCCCCAGGCCACAGCTGAAAAATAGTAGTAAAATCCGTGTGCACCCTGGACAAAAACCGACGCCGCTAGGGCGATTCCAAACGGTCCACGCAGCAATGCGCCCAATCCGTCGGTTTCCAGAGGCGGCGCGATTCGCCGATTGGGATCCTCACCATCCGGCAAGAACACCGCTGACAGTGAAACCAGCATCGCACCGATAACCACCCACACCAGAATGCTTTCACTGCCGAAGCGCTCAAACGCCAAACCAGCACCGACATTGCTGACAATGAACAGAGCAGACCCAATGGCACGGACCGGTCCAAATGTGATTTTACCACGACGGGATTCACCCATCGCAAAGGCATCGATCAGCGGCATCTGGCCATAGAATGCCGCACCGCACAGAAATGACAGGACCAACAAAACCCACGGTGAGGACGTCGGGCCATGCAGCAAAAAAAGCGCTGTTGATCCCAGAGACAGGATCAGGATCGGATCTCGCTTGCGTCGGGACAGATCAGCCCAGCGCGCACCCAGCGGTGAAACCAATACCCGGCCGACCATGGCCGCGGCCACAATATACCCGATCCAGGTCCCTTCCATCCCTCTGCCAGCCAACCATTCGGGAAAAAACGGCAGGAAAGCTCCGAGTGTGAAATAGAAAGCACCATAATAGGCGGCAAAGCGTATTGAGTTTGAACTCATGGCATCCTGTCCCTCAGATGTAGAGAAGACCCGGCCTGTGCGATTCGGCAAGGGAATGCCCGCTTGGCGAACGCTGTTCACTTCTATAGTTTCGCGCGTCCTGACACGCTCCCGGACACCGCTTGATGATTTCTGATGCTCAAACCGCTGAAACCCAGCCCTGGTTAAATGCCAAGCCGTCCGATCCGGTTCGGTCATTGCGAGTTCTGGTGACCGGATACCGCTCCCATCCGCATGTCGGTGGGCAGGGCGTGTATATCCGCGAACTAACGCGCGGATTGCGTGATCTGGGCCATGAGGTCAGCGTTGCCTCCGGTCCGCCCTATCCCGAACTTGATGAGGGTATAGAGCTGATCAAATTACCCGCTCTGGACTTGTTTACCCACGACAATGCCTTGATGGCCCTGCGCCCGCACCATCTACGATCCTGGGCTGATATGTCGGAATATTTGTCACATAATTCTGGCGCCTTCGGTGAGCTGTACGCATTTTCACGCCGCCTCGAGCGTTTCCTGACCAAAAACCCGGACAGGTTCGATGTCATCCACGACAATCAAACCCTGGCCAGCCCATTCCTACGCATCCAAAAGCGGCTGCCAGTAATCGCGACCCTGCACCACCCCATCGCCATTGACCGCGAATATGCGCTGCAGGCCGACACCAAATGGTGGAAGCGCGCCCTCACCCGCCGTTGGTATCGCTTTGTGGATATGCAAGCCCGTACCGCCCGTAAAATGCCGCGTTTGTTTGCAGTGTCTCAAGCCGCTGTCGACAGCCATGCAGAACACTACGCGATTGATGCGGGTCGGGTTCGTGTCTCATTCAACGGAATCGATCACGCGCTCTTTCACCCAGATGCCAACAGTGAGCGCGAGCCGGGCCTGATCGTCACCACCGCCAGTGCCGATGCACCGATCAAGGGGCTAGACGTGTTGATCGCCGCCCTGGCCAAAGTGTCAGCCGCCCGCCCAAATGCGCGCCTCCACATCATCGGAACCCTTCGCGATGGCCCCGCCAAACGCACACTCGAACGGCTGGGCTTGTCCAGCCGCGTGACAACCAGTGCCAACCTCACGCGCGATGCGATCGCAGATCTGTATCGCCGCGCCAATATCGTCGCCTGTCCGGCCCGCTTCGAAGGAT
Source organism: Maricaulis sp. (assembly GCA_029251785.1). Lineage (GTDB taxonomy): Bacteria > Pseudomonadota > Alphaproteobacteria > Caulobacterales > Maricaulaceae > Maricaulis. The sequence continues at coordinate 4,464 of JAQXCQ010000215.1, forward strand.
TTGGGTTTCCCGCCGCCGAGGCGATGGCGTGTGGCGCGGCTGTTGTCGCCAGCGACGGCGGTGCCCTGCCCGAAGTGATTGGCGATGCCGGTTTGATCTCTCCCGTCGGAGACGCTGATGCCATGGCCACCAATCTGGCCCACCTGCTCGACCGCCCCGAAGAAGTGACCCGTCTCGGAGCCAGCGCCAGCAAGCGCGCTCTGGCTCAGTTCAATTGGTCATCACACGCCCTTGCCGCTACGCGGCTCTATGCCGAAGCCCTTGCCGCCACTGGGGCCGATACCGGAGTTGAAGCCTGATGTTGACCGTACGTTTTGAAGACATGGACTTGCAGCCCGGCATGCGCGTGCTCGATTTGGGATGTGGTCGCGGTCGTCACCTGCACGCCCTGTATTGGAATGAGGTGCCTCTGGAAGTCGTTGGTGTAGATCTCTCTCATGGCGAGGTGAAGGCCGCGCTGGATGGCTTCTTTGACCTGCCACCACCGGAGCCCCATTCCGACCGGCGATGGGCTGGCACGTATGCAGGTGATGCAGCCCGCCTGCCCTTTGCCGATGCCAGCTTCGACCGGATCATCTGCTCTGAAGTGTTGGAGCATGTCCCCGACCCGGACGCAGCGCTGGCCGAAATTGCCCGCTTGCTCAAACCTGGCGGCCTGTTTGCCGCCTCGGTGCCAAGGTATTGGCCGGAAAAAATCTGCTGGAAGTTGTCGACCGAGTATCACAATACGCCCGGCGGTCATGTCAGGATTTTCAAGTCCGACGCGTTAAAGAATTCCGTCGAAAGACAGGGCCTGGCCCGCTTTGCCCGTCATTGGGCTCATGGTCTGCACAGCCCCTATTGGTGGCTGCAATGCGCCCTGTGGGACAAGCGCGAAACCAGCGCCCGGGTGCGGCTATACCGCAAATTCCTCGAATGGGATTTGATGCAAAAGCCGCTCTTCACACGCATTCTCGAATGGTTTGCAGCCCCCGTTATGGGCAAGTCTGTGGTGATGTACTTTCGAAAGTCGATTTCATGAGTGCAATTGTCGACATCAAGGGGTGCGCCGACCACATCGAGAGCCTGCAGGGCAGCGATGGCTCGATTAATTGGATTGCCGCCGGCATTTGGGATGCCTGGAATCACGGCGAGAGCGCGATGGGTCTGGCCATTGCCGGACGTCGATCAGCGGCAATTCGGGCGCTCGATCATTTGATCGACCGCCAGGAGGATGACGGTAGCTGGATCGGTGATCTCGGCGCATCTGTGCCGCTCGACGCCGATAACCGCCACCTCGTTCCCGGCAATCCCGAGACCGCCAAGGACACCAATTTTACCGGCTATGCGGCGGTGACGATCCTGCGCAGCCTGACAGCGCTTGACGCATTGGATCAACTCCCGCGCTACTGGCCGATGCTGAACGCCGCCCTGGACTTTGTGCTCAAACACCAAAGCGCCCACGGTGACGTCGTCTGGAAGTCTCCCGACGCCGGTGAAAGTCTTGAAGACCTGGACTCGCTGCGTGCTGGCAATGCGTCGCTTTATAAATCTCTGGAATGCATGATCTTGGTCGCGCGACGCCTGGGGCATGACGAGACGGTTTGGGCCGATGCCCGTCGGCGGATCGGCGCGACCCTGCGTGAAAACGATGCGCGCTTTGATCGCACCGGCATTGATCGGCGACGATACGCCATGGATTGGTATTATCCTGTGCTGACCGGCGTCTTGCCGGTTGAGACAGGCCGCGCCCGCCTCTATGCGCGTTGGAATGAATTTGTTCAGCCAGGCCTCGGTTGTCGCTGCGTCGCCGACGAGCCGTGGGTCACTGCTGCCGAAACCGCCGAGCTGGTCATGGCTTGTCTGAGCGTCGGAAAGACACGACAGGCGCGCGCATTGCTGCAAGGCCTGCATGTCCTGGCGGCGGATAACAACGGCTATTGGATGGGTTGGCAATTTGACGAAAACGTCATCTGGCCGCGCGAACGCCCGTCCTGGACAGCGGGTGCCCTGATCATGGCTGCGGATGCGCTGGACCGAACGAGTGCAGGATCAGAATTGCTCATCACCAATCAAATCCCGGAACTGACAGCCAGCACCGCGGGCAAGGTCAAGGCAGACGACGAAGCACTTCCAGCGTCCCCACACGTCTAACCGTCTCATACAGGCCAGACGCTGTCGCCAGCTTCCATATCTCAAACGGCGGTCGACCCCCGTCTTCCGGATTGGGAAAGACGTCGTGGATTGCCAAAATTCCCCCGGTGACCAAATTTGGCGTCCATCCCCGGTAATCAGCCAGGGCTGCCTGCATCGAATGTCCGCCATCGATAAACACCATGCCAAGCGGCGTGGACCAATGGCGCGAAACGGTGGCGGATTTGCCGATGATCGGAATCACACAATCTTCCAGCTCCGCGCGAAACAATGTGTCTCGCAATGCCGGCAGAGTCTCAACCACACCCAGCTCGGAATTGAATAAATCCGGATCATGATATTCCTCACCGGATTGGTGTTCTTCGGAGCCACGATGATGGTCCAGCGTATACAAAACTGTCTCAGCCGCGCGCGCCGCCGGCCCCAAATAGAGGGCTGATTTCCCGCAATAACTGCCAATCTCGAGCACCGGGCCCAATTCGCCGGCCTCGCGTGCGTGTGCGGCGAGCGCCAGGCCTTCCTTGGGTGCGAGGAAGCCTTTGACTGTGTCTGGATCAAGCATCGGAATGGATCGCGTTTTATCAGGAAAAAGTGTTGGCGCGGGCAGAGCGGCGTCGCCGGGAAATCTCGTCCGCCCGATCGCGCAATTCCTCTGAGGAGGATGCCAGCCGGTTTCTCTGGTCATGGACACGACGCAATTGTTCGGGCGTGAACCCTTCGCCAATTCGCGAAATTACGTCATCAAACATCGCAAGCGCCCGGCGCGTATGGGCGATTGCGCCTTCGATATGACCAAGGTCAGACGTCAGGGAATACCGGGAATAATTGTCGACGGAGCCGGCCACCACCATCGCCGCATAGTCGACATCGCCGGCCAGGGCATAGGCGGATTGCAGGTCCTCAGACAGCTGATCTGCGGCCTGCTCTGAACTCATATCAACAAACTCATTGTGCGTTAGATAACTTTGTGTCGGTGCAGGCGTGTTCGACACATCCGTGGTTTGACCGGTCAAAGTGCCGACCCAACGACGCGCCGATTGCATCGCATCAACAGCCTGGCTCCAGCCATTGCGCTCATAGGTACTTTCCAGTGCCAGCGCGGCTTCGCGTAAATCTTGTTGTTCCGGGGCGATGCGGGCGCTTGTTTCGACAGCATCGGAGCGCACAACCGATATAGGCGCACTCGCACACGCGCTCGCCAAACTGCCAGCAAATATCGCGAACAACAAACCACGATTAATGCGCATACAACGCTTCCCAGAAAACTCAGCCCCAACATCGAACACGATACCGGGACAATTGGCTCTAGGCTATGTATAAATCTGTTTAAGACTGTCTAACGGTTAAAACTCATGGATACTGCACACTTACGTAAATTACTGTTTGCACCGATCGAACCCTTCAACACTTTGTCACTGTCTGTTGGCGAGGGTCATATGCTTCATGTGGAGGAGTGTGGGCGCGTAGACGGACTGCCTGTTGTGACCTTACATGGCGGTCCGGGTGGCGGTACGTCACCCTCATTGCGACGGTTTTTCGATCCAGATCGGTATCGCATTGTATTGTTTGACCAACGCGGTTGCGGAAAATCCACGCCTCATGCCAGCCTTCACGCGAATACCACGCAAGATCTGATTGACGACATGGAGCGGATCCGGGTTTCGCTGGGCATCGATAAATGGTTGATCTTTGGCGGCTCCTGGGGAGCCACGCTGGCAATCGCCTATGCCCGCCAACATCCCGATCGGTGTCTGGGGCTCGTCTTGCGGGGCGTGTTCCTGTGTACACAATCAGAGCTCGACTGGTTCTATCGCAACGGTGCCAATGCGCTCTTCCCGGATGCCTGGCACGATTTGACCAGTCCGCTGTCATTGACCGAGCGCGAGGATATTGTTCGCGCCTATTATGATCGATTACAGGAAGACGATTTCAACAAAAGACGACCGGATGCGGCCGCCTGGGCCCAATGGGAAAGCGCGCTGATCAGTCTTGAGCCCAACCCGTCAAACACACTTACCGATGCTCGGCGTTCCGATGCCCTTGCGCGCATGGAAACACACTATTTCGTCAATAAGGGCTTCTTCAAACGCGACGGTGAATTACGCGATGATATTGATCGCTACAAGCATTTGCCCGTCACCATGGTGCAGGGCCGCTATGACGTCGTAACCCCGCCCAGAACGGCCTGGAGCCTCGCACGGCAATGGCCAGGTGCGAAGCTCCAGATTATTGGCGATGCCGGCCATTCGGTCGGCGAGCCTGGCGTGGTGGACGCACTCGTGCGCGCCACCAACGCTTATGCAGACCAGCTGGTCTAGTCGGTAACGAACTCTCCGCCACCACCAAACAGCATGTCCTGAATGCCCAGATTAAACTGTGCATCCATACCCAGGATCAGGATGATCGTCACCGCGATTGGTGCGACGTAACGCGCATTGAAGCGGAAGAATGAGAACATCATGCCAGAGGCATGCGGTAATTCTTCACGCACCAGATTGCGCGGAACGACCCAACCCAGGAAGACCGCAATCAGCAATCCACCCAATGGCAGGGCTACAGAACCCGAGATGAAGTCGAGCCAGCTACCGAGATCGCTGAAATAGACAGTCGCGGTACCGGCGGCCCAGATCACCGCACCCACGATGAACGAGCTCATCGCTTTGCCAAATGGTGAGTGTTCCTGCAACCAGGCTACCGTCGCGTTCAACAATGAAATCGATGATGTCAAAGCCGCAAAGAAAGCCAGCGTAAAGAACGCCGCACCGACATAATTACCCATCGGCATGCTTGAGAAGGCTGTTGGCAGCGCTTCAAAGAACAGGCTTGGGCCCGCATTGGCGGACAAGCCCTCAACCGCAAACACGATCGGGAAGATCGCCAGGCCGGCAATGATCGCGACGGCGGTGTCCGCACCAACAATAATTGCTGCAGATGAGGCAATATTTTCTTTCTTCGATAGATAGGCACCATAGGTGATCATGATCGCCGAACCAACACCAATCGAGAAGAAGGCCTGGCCGAGTGCCGCCAGCCAGATCGAAGGATCAGAGAAGGCGCGTTCGAAATCTGGTGTGAACAAATATGTGATTGTTCGGCTCATATCACCGACAAAAAACCCGTACACCACCATGCCCAAGAGCATGAAGAAGAAGAGCGGCATCAGGATCACTGAGGCCTTTTCAATACCCCCACTGATACCCTGCATAACGATCAGGATGGTGATCAGCATAAACATGGTGTGGAAAACCAGAACCGTGCCGGTATCGGCGGTAAACGCGGAGAAGGCTCCGCGAATAGCTTCAGCTTCCATGCCGGTAAATGTGCCATTGGCCATCTTGAAGATGTAGGCAATCACCCAACCTGCGACGATGGAATAGGTCACCAACACGAGGAAACCACCCAGCATGCCGACCCAACCGGCAATCGCCCAACGTGGAGATCGACCAGCATCAACAGCCATTTTCCGGGTCGATCCGACCGCGGAAAGCTTGGCATGTCGACCGACGACAAATTCCGACATCAAGATCGGATAACCTACGAAAACCACGCAGATCAGATAAACAATGACAAAGGCTGCGCCGCCGTTTTCGCCGGTCATGTATGGGAAACGCCAAAGGTTACCCAGACCGACGGACGAACCGACTGCTGCCATAATGAATGCAAATCGCGAGGACCATTCGGTCCCGGCGGCTGAAGGCGCTCCGGCCATGAAACTCTCCCCTATGCTGACGTGATGAGACGTCGCCAGCTTCCTGTTATCGCGCGCACCCTTCCCCATGGGGAAGGCAGGGTCAAGATTGACACGCGTAACAATTCGGTCCGGGAACAGACGAAAACAGCGATACCAGCCGTTTAACCCAGAAAGCCCGTGCCACTTGGCGGCGTCGCATTACGATGAATATGCGCACCGAGTATCAAACCGAAACCGGCCAAAACCGACAACATCACCGTGCCGCCATAGGAAATCATCGGCAATGGAACACCCACGACTGGCAACAACCCGGTCACCATGCCCACATTGATAAAGACATACAGCGCGAAAGTGGCCCCAATCCCCATACTCAGCAATCGCAAATAGGTCGATTTGCAGGATGTCGCGATGATCACGGTATTGGCCAGGACCAGCGCATAGATCGCCAGCACAGCGATCCCGCCGACAAAGCCAAACTCTTCACCCAATATGGTGAAAATGAAATCGGTTTGCTTTTCGGGCAGATAGTTGAGCTGCGATTGTGTGCCCTCGATAAAGCCCTTGCCGGTAAACCCGCCAGATCCCAGGGCGATTTTGGACTGGATGATCTGATAACCCGCACCAAGGGGGTCGAGTTCCGGATTGAGAACGGTCATCACGCGCGCCCGCTGATAATCCTGCAATCCATACGTAAAGAGCCAGCCCAGCCCGATCACAGAGGCGACAATTCCCGGCACGATGACCCGCCAGCTGAGCCCAGCCAGAAAGATGACGCAGCCGCCGGTCGCAACTAATAACAGGGTTGTGCCAAGATCGGGTTGAGTGGCAATGAGCGCTGCCGGCATACCGATTATGATCGCCGGCATGATCAGGCCACCCAGACCGGAGACCTTCTCGGTCGGCAAATCATGATAGAATCGTGCCAGAGCGAAAACCACGGCAACCTTCATAATTTCAGACGGTTGCAACCGGATTGGGCCGAGATCAATCCAGCGCTGAGAGCCATTTATCGTCACGCCCGCAAACTCGACACCAATCAATAAAGTCAACGCGAATGCATAGATGGGATAGGACATACCCATCCAGAATCGCGGCGGAAACATTGCAATCACCAACATGCCCGTAATGCCCAGGGCAAATCGAATGGCGTGCTTGCCCGCCCAAGGCTCCCAGGAGCCGCCGCCGACCGAGAACAACATCCCGATCCCGATACCGCCCAGCAAAGCCAGAAGCAGCACCAAAGACCAATTGATCTCCATCATCTTGCCGGGCAAGTCGCGCGGCACGCTTTCACGAAAAACCGCCATTAGAGCACCCGCTCGTCTGCCGGTGCCAGATCGGCAAACACGCCGGCCCGACTCGATGGATCGCGCGACACAACCCGATGCAAAATATCCCGCGCACGACTTGTCGCTGCACTGGAGCCACCACCATGCTCGACCACAACAACAACAGCATATTTGGGATTATCAGCCGGCGCGTAACACCCAAACAAGCCATGGTCACGCAATCGCCAGGGCAGATCCTCCTGCTCCCGGACACCCGCTTCGCGCTCCTCACGGGAAATCGAATAAACCTGTGCTGTACCCGTCTTGCCGGCCATTTCCACGCCATCAATCCCGATGCCGCGCAGATAACTGGCCGTACCGCCGGGCTCCTCGACGACGGCACGCATGCCGTCACGGACGAGCGCCATTCCTTCTTCACTCAAGCCCATATGTGACGCCGGCGGAGTCATGGCATTTCTAAACAGGGTGGGCACCACTTCACGCCCCGACGCGATACGTGCCGTCAACACTGCCAGCTGCAGGGGCGACGCCAGGGTGAAACCCTGACCAATCCCGGTATTATAGGTATCGCCGGTTGACCAACCCTCATTACGTCGCGCGCGTTTCCACTGCGGGCTGGGCATGATTCCTCGCGCGACACCGGCAATGCCAAGGTCAAACTGCTGGCCAATGCCGAAACGTCGACCCATCTCTTCCAGTCGGTCGATACCAAGACGCTCCGCCAACTCATAAAAATAAATGTCGCAGGATGTCTTGATCGCCTGACGCATATCGACAACGCCATGACCATTACGGCGCCAGCAATTGAATTCGCGATCCCCCAAACGCACCGATCCCGTGCAGCGAACGGTCTCGGATGGATCAATCAACCCATGCTCCAATCCCGCCGCAGCAACGATCGATTTGAACGTCGAACCAGGTGGATAAGTCCCCTGGATCGATTTGTTATACAAAGGGTTGTGATCGTTTTCGCGCAAGGCTGAATAATTCGCCGAGGAAATGCCGCCGACGAACAGATTCGGGTCGAAGCTTGGCGTCGAGACCAGCGCGATCAATTCGCCAGTTTGTACATCGATGACGACGGCCGCCGCGCTTTCCGCGCCGAGACGCTCAGCCGCAAAGCGCTGGATATCAGTATCCAGTGTCATCACGACGTCACGGCCCTGCACCGGGTCTGTAGATTGTTCAGGCAATTGGCGGATCACGCGCCCTCGATGATCGACCTCTTCCTTCAGAGCGCCAGCTGCGCCCCGCAAATCGCTCTCACGCGCCACCTCAACGCCAGTCTTACCGACACGAAAGCCGGGATGTCTGAGCAATCTCTCCGCATCCGGGTCATCATTGTCGATATCGTCCTGATTGGGTGATTGCACATAACCCAGAACATGCGCGTAGGACGGGCCATAGGGATAGGCCCGGACCTCTCCGATATCCGGAGTGATGCCGCGCAAGTCCGGCGCGTGCAGATTGACGGTCGCGAAAGTTTGCCAATCGAGATCATCCTTCACGGTGATCGCATTGAAACGGCGGCCACTTTGTACCGTGCGTTGCACGCGCGCTCGTTCACGCTCGGATATCGGCATATAGCGGGCCAGCTGGTCCAGCGCTGCATCCACATTGCCCGCCTGTTCGGGGACCAATAGGACGCGGTAACTATCCCGATTATCAGCGATCGCCACGCCAAACCGGTCCAGCACGCGGCCGCGCGACGGCGGCAATAGTCTGAAATTGAACTGATTATCATCCGACAGCAGCGCATAACGCTCTGCTTCGAGAACTTGCAATGTATACAAACGCGCACCGAGGCCCAAAAAGGCCAGCCCACCCCCCGCGCCCATCAGAAGAGCGCGGCGTGTGAATTTGAGTTCCTGTTCCTGGCGGTCAGCGCGCATAAATCCTCGCGATCACCCCCCGATGAACCCGGACCGACCACTCCGCCGGCGTCGTAACGCCAGGAAAGCCAGTAGCGGAAACATCAGGATCGTTGCTGTCGCCTCAACAATCAAGGGCATAAGATCGGCCATTTGACCCAAGGCCCACGAGCCGACCAGATAGGCAACTGTGTGAGCCAGCAGCAACATGAAGAGGAAACGCAGCAAAACCGGTGGCAAATCTCGTGGCATGCCATCTTCGCCGCGAAACCGGAATGCTGCCAGTGCGATCAGATAGGACATCGCCCAGACGCCCATTGGGGCACCTGTCAACAAGTCCTGGGTCAATCCGATGGCAAATACCACGATTGGCGGCATGAAGGATGGACGCAGGCCAGCCCACAAAAAGATCGCGATCAGCGGCCAGGTCGGCATAATATTGACGCCATCCAGCAAGCGAGTCGGAGCAGCCTGAACGATCAACGCGACCAGGACTGTGAACACGCACAGCCCCAGATCCCAATAGATCGCATTGGCATCCTTGGCTTTCCTCATTCGCCGTCCTCCGGAACGGTCGTCGTTTCGCCATCCGTTCGAGCATTCTCTCCGGATCCGCTCGGACGAGCCTCAAGTGGAACATCGCCCGAAGCGTCACCAGCTGGCTCAGCTCCAACGTCGGCCACAAGGCCGGAATCGGAAACGGAATCAGAAACTGGATCGGATTCGGGCTCAGCCGCGCTGTTTTCCACGGGCATATCCGGCACTTTCGCGACGTCTGCCTCGGGTCCCACAATTCGATCAAACGGCCACACATAGACAAAGTCGACGGGTGCCTGGGAGGAAAACAATTGAATTCTCCACCCCCCATCCCGTGTTGGAACCGCCTCGCCGATCGGCAGACCACGTGGCAAAACGCCATCATCGCCCGACGTCACAATGCGATCCCCCTCAACGATATCTGGGATACGCCCGACATAGTCCAGTCTGGGATAATCACTGTTATCGCCAACCATGATCGCGCGCGCATTCGACCGATCAGCCATCACGGGAATGCGGCTATTGATGTCAGTTAGCAACAGAATACGAGCCGAGCGACGCCCCGTTTCAAAGATCCGACCAACTAGCCCGTAATCATTGACCACAGGATAGCCATTCGCGATTCCAACATTACGCCCGGAGCCGATCAACCTTGCGTGAACAAACGGGCCGGATGAATCTGCCACGGTCCAGGCCCGGATCAACGGTCTTTGCTCGGGTGTTTCCACATTCAGCGCGGCTTCATAAATTTCAATCTGGTCGCGCTGTCGCTCCGCCAGTTCAACCCAGCCACGGGCCGCGATAAGCTCTTCGCGCATTTCAGCATTTTCACGGGCCAGATCACCCTGATTGCGAAAATACGGACCAATACCCTTCACGCCACGGATGGGCTGTGCCGCCAATTCCAGGATGGGGGCAACAATATCGGTAAAACCCGCGCGAAAACTTCCGAATGCGTCCGAGCGATCCGCCGGACGATCAAAAATCGTCAATACGGTCGAAATCACAAGCAGGACGATAAAAAGCGTCGGGGAGAACCCGGCACTTTCATCCGATTCCTGTCGTGATGAGCGTCGAGACGCCAACGACCTACTCCTTCTCTAGCGACCCGGCACCAACGCTCCGGCTCTAACACCCCGGCTCTCCGCCGCGGCGGAGATTACACAGCTTCAGAGAGTATAGGCCGCCAGATTTTCAAATCCTCAACAGCCTTGCCACAGCCCAAAACAACACAAGACAATGCTTCATCCGCCAGACTAACCGGCAGGCCTGTGCGCTCACGCAATTCGGTATCCAGGTTTCGAAGCAAGGCGCCGCCACCTGTCAAAACGATACCTTTATCGACAATGTCGGCGGCCAATTCGGGCGGTGTCGCCTCTAGCGCCTGCTTGACCGCTTCAACGATGTTTTCAACCGGCTCCGACAGGGCATCAGCGATCATCGCCTCTGTGATGGCAATTTCGCGGGGCACACCATTCATCAGGTCCCGGCCCTTGATATCGAGCGTCAGGCCTTCGCCCTTGGCCGGTGGCATCGCCGTGCCAATTTCTTTTTTGATCCGCTCGGCGCTGGTCTCACCGATCAGAAGATTCGCCGATCGCCGGATATAATTGATAATCGCTTCGTCCATCTTGTCACCGCCGACGCGAACCGAGCGCGAATAGACAATGCCCGACAAGGACAGGACAGCGACTTCAGTGGTGCCACCACCAATATCAACAACCATTGAGCCCGTTGGCTCATCAATCGGCAATCCGGCACCAACCGCCGCCGCCATCGGTTCGTCGATCAGATAAACTTTTCTCGCACCGGCACCGAGGGCCGATTCGTGAATCGCGCGGCGTTCAACCGCGGTCGCACCAGAGGGGACACAGATGACCACCTGTGGACTCACCATGGACCGGCGATTGTGCACTTTCATGATGAAATATTTGATCATGTCCTCGGCGACATCGAAGTCGGCAATCACACCGTCGCGCATCGGCCGGATAGCTTCCACATTCCCCGGCGTCTTGCCCAGCATCAGCTTGGCTTCCGCACCAATCGCCTGGACGTGTTTTCGTCCTTTATCCACCTTGTATGCGACGACAGAGGGTTCATCGAGAACCACACCTCTCCCCTTCACATACACAAGTGTGTTGGCGGTACCGAGGTCGATGGCAATGTCTGCGGAGAGCAGACCGAAGAGGCTATTGAACATAGGTGCGTTTATATCGCGAAGTGTGGCGGCAAAGCCGCGTTGCAAGGAATATTTCTTGTGCGATGCTCCGCGCAATATTGCAAGGGCTACACGAGTGCAATTTCACCAGACAATGCGGCGGTGCTAAGGCAGGTTTTCTGAATTCGGTGGATTTACCGACTCTTCCGGTGACCGATTTCGGCGCAACCAGCGTCGGGCAATCAGCATAATACCGACCCAGGCAATCACAGCGACAACCAGAGCGACGCCGATGAGCAAGCTTTGTCCCGACAGCAACGCCAGAATACTTTGGCCCGCCAGGCCAACGACAAAAATCTTTGGCGCGGTGCCGATCGCTGTGCCCAGGGCGAACATCCAATACGGTGTTTTTGCGACGCCAAAGCCCATATTCACAACAATAAACGGGCCAGACGGGACCCACCGCACAATCATGCTGGCCAGCAATCCATTGCGGCCGATGAAGTCAGAAATTTTGTTTGCCCAATCGCCGCCATAGCGCAACAGCAAGTCCGCTCCGAACAGCCGGCCCAAGATGTAATTCACCGAGGCGGAGGTCAAAGTTGCGATCCATGCGTAGAAAAATCCGGTCACGGGGCCGAAGGCGACGATGCAGGCCGCCATCAGGCCAAACTGAGGTGCGCCCAAAAACGACAGCGCGATAAACACCAAAATAGTGACTGGCAAACCGTACCATTGGCTGGATGCGGCGTTGAACCACTCCCCAATCATGCCCGGTTCGATGTCAAAAACGAATCGACCCAGTACAAAAACCAGCGCGACTCCCACCCAAAGGGCGACGGTCACGCCCACCGCTCGTGCAGCGCGAGCATCCATTCTCAGGAAAAAATTCAGCAGGCGATTCATCAGATGCGAACCCAAGTTGGGACAATGACACCTAACTAAGCACGCATCGGGCCGCCCGCAATCCTGATCAGCTGTCGTGTTCGTTGACGGTGGCCGTTGCCGCCGGCGAGATGCCGTCCGCATCACCTGCAGCAATCGCTGCCAGCTTGGCCCGTTGCATCGCCAGAACCCCCAATTGCTCGTCGAGGATTTTCAGGATGTCCCGCGCTTCCTTGGCATCGATCTCACCGGGGGAGCGCACGGTTTCGCTGAGCGATTCCATAATCGCCGAAATGTTTTTCGCATTGCGTTGGCTGGCTTCGCCGGCAAGTGCCAGCCAATCCGTTTCGTCCGCCTTTTCAACGGGTACAAACAATCCGCCGGCCAGCGCCGACAAATGCTGCGCCGCCGCTGTCGCACCCGTTCCGGTCAAGGCCGCAACGCGTGTGTAAGAAATCTCATTACTGGAATCGGGATCCGCCAGGGCATAGACACGCGTCCGGCTGAGATCGAGAATCTCCATGACCTTGGGAACCCCGCCCGCTTCTTCAAACAAGCGCGCGACGACCTCTTTAGGTTCACCGTATTGACGTATCTTGACTGGATTAAATGCCATGTCTCGCCCCCAAGCCGAGTTGCTGTATTGCCTTCATTTGACACGCTATGAACGCTTATGGGCGATTTCGAGGCACGTCTAAAGTTGTGCGCAGCTCATCACCGGCAACCTCAATATCCAACATCTTGTCGGCCGCGCGTTCTTCCATCAGTGCGTCACCCGCTTCATAGGCCTCAACCCATCGACTTGCAAAGCTCCCATCCTCGATAGCGGCCATGGCCCGGTCAAATGTGGCGTTGAGTTCCGGTCCCGCAATATCGTCCTCAATCAGTCGAGCGCCAAATTCCGCCGTATCCGATATCGCCTCATACATGCCGGCAATGCCGCGTTGCTGGATCAGGTCTGCGAGGTATTTGATCTCATGAACGCAGTCGATATAGGCCATGCGTTCACTCACGCCGGCTTTGACCAAGCGGGTGTAACTAGCCTTCGCCAGAGCCACCAACCCGCCGACCAGCACCACTTGCTCACCAAACAGATCGGAAACCGTCTCCTCGCGAAAACTCGTCGGAAAAATCCCGACATT
>JAQXCQ010000216.1 GCA_029251785.1 Maricaulis sp.
AATGTCGGCGAGAACGGCGCCTACGAAAACGTCAGCGAATTTGTCCGCGATCTGATCCGGCGTGACCGCGAACGCTCCGAGCAGGAAAAATTCGAACGCCTGAAATTGGAATTGCACACCGCCTTCGAGGCCCCGGATGACAGCTACAAACCGCTCAGCGTTCATGATGTGGTAGCGCGCAATATCGATCGCGACACTTGAGCCATGAGCGCGGTGCGCGTCCAGCTCGCCGCATCGAGGCGCCTCGACGAAATATACCGCTACTCACGAAAACAATGGGGCGAGCGGCAGGCTATCAGTTATCTAGAGGGGTTGTTTTCAACCTTCGAGCAAATTGCAACGGGCGACGTGCTTTCCCGGCCCATACCGGATGATTTCGGTGTTCAAGGATTTTATTGTCGATATCAAAAACACTATGTGTACTGGAAATATCTAAAAAATGGGGATGTGGGCATCGTGACTGTTTTGCACGAGCGGATGCATCAGATGGCGCAGTTTCGACGAGGTGCGGGGCAGTGATTTTCCCCTTCTCCCCTTTTGGGGAGGAGGACCGCGCGCAGCGCAGGATGAGGGGCCGCGCTACGCACTCCGGCCATCCTCATCGCGCGTCACGCCCCCCCCACCAGTCGCATGCGCGACAGCCTCTCCCCAAGAGGGAAGAGGCGGGAAACATGTCGAGTAAGATAGTGTGTGTAACCATCTTTGTTATATATTTTGCGTAAGTACCGGTCTGATCAGGAATAGGCCTTGCCGCTGGAGTGGGTTGTTGTCTTATCGAACGCGCGAAATGCTTGTTCAAGAATTGAACGGTTTGGCTCGAGTTGTAATTCGACGCGCGGACAACGAGTGGCAAAGAGCAGAATACGACGGAGCTTTACCGATAGAGCTCGTCGCTCCTGCTGAATTTTTAGCCGAAAATGGTGCCTTAAATCTACCGTCTCGTTGGCGTTATCAAAGCCTGTGTATCACAGGTTCGAAGCAGACAAAGTGTCTAGACCTATGGCCGTTCAAGGATTGTCTTCAGTCTCTGGCAGTCGGAGAGATTGGGGAAACCGTGAATTTGGATGACTATCCAAATTTGAGAATATTGAGTGTTTCACACCCGACGCGCATCACTAGTAGTAATTCCAGATGTTTGGAAGAATTGCTTGTTTTCAAAGTCAGACATTCCTCCATCGTCGACTTAGGGCCCACTGATGTGGGGTACATTGAATTGATTGGCGGGAATATTGAGAACCTGATTTTGCCCGACAACCTGACCGCGGAAAATATGGGAATTTACAGAATGCCAAAATTGAAGTCTGTAAATTTCGAATCTCTGAAAGGCCTGCGAAGTCTGGGGTTTGAAAAATGTAAAAGTTTGACGATTGATCGGGAAGCGATTCGTTGGATGACGAATTTGGAGCGAATGTCAGTCGTTCAGTCTGGAATCTTCGATTATCAAATCGCGGCAGATTTGCCCCGGTTGGAGCATCTCAATGTTCAAGCGGGTGGTGAGCCGGCCGCGCATATAGACGGCGAATTAAGACAAAAATTGAAATTCTATCGAGTAGGAAAGAGACAAATTACGGCATAGATGGTGGCGGGTCATTGCGGAAGGCGCGCGCAATTAAACGCGCGCCTGCCCCATCACCCCAACATCTGAAACCCCATCCCCAAGACAAACGACATCGCCAGCGCCACCACCAGATACAGCGCAAACACGCGCAACCTCACCAGTGCAAACACCGCCATTGCCGCCGGAAAGCTCGTCACGCCACCGGCCAGCAAAAACGCCATACCGGCACCGGGATTCATACCCTGGTCTATCAAACCGTTGACCAGGGGCAGGGCGGCATAGCCGTTGAGATAGGCGGGGACGCCGATCAGGGTGGCGAGGGCCACCGAGGCCGGGCCTTCACCGCCGACCCAGTCAAGCAGGACGTCGGCGGGTAAAAGCACCACCAGCAGGCTTTCCAGCAAATAGGCGAGCATCAGCCAGCGCAGCAGGAAGATGAAAGTCTGTGTCGCATTGTCCTTGAATTTTTCGACGCGGCCGGGCTCGTGCCAGAATTTCCACACCACCTGGCCGGGATTGCGCACTTTGGCGCCGCCGCAGCCGCCATTTCCAACGCCCTCTTTCAGAGTTTCGCCGAGCACGCCGGTCTGCACCAGCGCCCAGGCGGCCACGCCACCGGCCACGCCCATCAAGACGGCGGAGACCAGCTTGTAGGCGGCAAAGTCAAAGCCCAGAGTCGCCCCGGTCAGGACAAACATGGACGGGTCGATCACGGGCGAGGCCAGCCAGAAGGCCATGACCGGCGCCAGCGGTGTGCGCATGGCCAGAAGGGCAGCGATTAGCGGGATCACGCCGCAGGAGCAAAATGGCGATAGCGCCCCGGCCAGCGCGCCCATCAGGATCATCATCGG
>JAQXCQ010000217.1 GCA_029251785.1 Maricaulis sp.
TCGTAATAATCATTGAGATTGTCGATGCCGACAATCTCTTCACCCCGCTCCAGCAACCACTCACATGCGTGAGAGCCGATAAAGCCTGCCGCTCCAGTGACCAGAATGGTCATAAACCAATTTCCCCTGTTCGCCTGCCCTCATGCTTACACGGCTGCGATCCAGAATTCATGGGAAATTACAGCTGCCTCAAACTAGCAGACAATCAGATGAATCGAGTCTTTTCGACTGACTTCACCGCTTCGAGCTCAGCGCGTTGCTGACTGGACATGGACAGAAAGAAGAAAGTCTCATCTTCCGGAGGCGGCTTGCAAATTGTGAACACCTCCTCGGCGACCTCCGTGCCCACCGTCAATCCAAGCGACATCGCCTCATGCGGCAAGATCGGATAGTCGTGATTGCGGCCACCACCAATCAGATCATCGGTTAGCGAACAGCTATCGCCGGTCATATGCGCCGCGTTGACATACTCACAGGCAAATCGCCGAGAATCCTCAACCGCGCGCTTGGCCATTTTCGAGATAATCACCATCTCATCATCAATTCGGTCGACGTTTTTTTCTTCCATCAACTCTGAGAGCAATTTGGCAGGCAGATAGCCCAGCTGCGGGTCAATAGGACCCAGGACCGCGCTCGGCCCCATCATAATTTTGTCGCAAGCCAGGGCGATCATGGTGCCCGCAGATTTGGCGCTATAGGGAACATAGGCCGTCTTGGGACCCCGATGGTTTTTCAGCGCGTGCAGGATTTGCTGGGTCGCGGAACTCAATCCACCCGGCGTGTGGAGCACCACATCAACGCGGGCATCACGACCGGCCTGGCGCAAAACATCCAGAACTTCGATGGCGGTTTGTTTGTCGACATATTGATCCGGACCATGGTGGACGACCCGAACGACGACACTCCCTCGAGCGGCCGCAAATGAGCGTGTGGCCGCATCAATCATCGCCAGGTGTTCATCGCGCAAACTGGGAGTCTTACCCATATCCGAACCGGCATCCAGACGTGTTCCACCATCAGCGGAAACCGCCATAACCCGGCCCCGCTGGCCCGCTGGTGCAGCAACATCCGATGCACGCCGGGCAATGCGTCGGCTTGTTTTTCGCGAGCGAGCTCGGCCAAGACTACTTAACCAGACGGCCGCCAACAAAAGCGCACCAATGAGCGCCACGCCCACCAAAACGGTTAGATTAATCTCACCAAACATAACACATCCCGCAATTTAATTATTGTCCGCCACCATAACCCGAAATTCGCCAAGTTGCGGACCCCACAAACAAGTGTGCGCAGAAGCTCCGGCGGAGTCGAGCCCGGCAATCAACTATTCTCCAATGAATTATAATAGCGGCCCACCGATACAACCGTCAGGGGAAAATACCTGATTGGGGGGCTCTTGCCGACCTGCCGGATGACCTGGACTCGGGCGAGGTCCAGATACCCGCTTACCTTTTTGCTTGCAGAACGCCACCATTCAGGGTCCAATTTATCCAGCAAGGGACGTGTCGGCTCGGTTTGGGGAAACCGACGACGATCGGGGTAGTCAATGAATAACACGTCAGACCTCAAGGTCATGATGGTCGCAGGTGCAGGTCATTCTGGATCCACACTGCTCGGCATGATTCTCGGAAGCCATTCCCAAGCCTTCTATATGGGTGAAGGCGGCAAGGCCCGCTATCTCGGCGATGCTTCCAAACCCATGCGCAAACGCGTCTGCAAGATCTGTGGTGAGGACTGCCCGATCTGGTCTGACTTTGTTTGGGATCAAGAGGCCGCTCTGCATGCCCAGGTCGCCCGGCATGTCGGTAAGACCATCATCGTCGACACCACCAAAAAAGACCTCTGGATCAATGCCCGCGCCGCCGAGCTGCGCGAAATCGGCGCACAACCACATTTGATTTTGCTGACGCGGGATGGCCGCGCCGTGGTCAATTCTCGGATCCGTAAATACCCCGAACGCGACCCAGCCAAACAGATCGATGACTGGATGGCGCAAATGCAGCGCAGCGAGAAGGTGTTTGAGAGTTTTGACGGCCCCAAGATGAAGGTTCGTTACGAAGAGCTCAGCACATCGACCGAAACCGTTGCACACTCTATCTGTAAGTTATTGGAAATCGAATTCGAACCGGCCATGTTGGGTTTTGCCAAGACCGATCACCATGTGCTCGGCGGAAACAGCGGCACCCAGTTTATCGCAGCGCGAGAACGCTTCGACGACCCCCAAAAAGCCTTCGTTGCCCTCAATGACCGCACACGCACCTATTACAAGGACCATCACGGCGGTATAGAGCTCGATCTCCGCTGGAAGCATGAGCTTTCGACGGAACATACCGCGCTCTTCGACCAGCTCGCCGGGTCGTACAATGAATCCATGAAGTGGGAGGCCTGACTCACATGGCCAAAGTAGATCTGGTTTTTCGGCAAATCGATGAACGCACACGCGATGTGGCGCTTGAGTTGGCGATCGAA
>JAQXCQ010000220.1 GCA_029251785.1 Maricaulis sp.
TGGGCCTCCGCCAATACCATCGTGATTGCCGCTGTCAGCGTCGTCTTGCCGTGGTCAACATGACCAATCGTGCCGATGTTGACGTGCGGCTTATTCCGCTCAAACTTTTCCTTAGCCATCGATCTCGCTCCGACATCTCTAGTTCGTGTTTAAATTCAATGAGAAAACTGCTTATGCAGACTTCTCGATAACTTCTTGCTCAACCGCTTTCGGCACAGGCGAATAGTGGTCAAACTGCATGGTAAACTGGGCGCGACCCTGAGTGGACGAACGCAGATTGTTCACGTAGCCGAACATGTTGGCCAAGGGAACCATTGCATTCACAACTGTCGCATTTCCGCGCATCTCCTGCCCGGCGATCTGGCCGCGACGAGAGTTCAAATCGCCAATGACACCACCAGTATACTCGTCCGGCGTGACCACTTCGACCTTCATGATTGGCTCGAGAAGCTTCGGCGCACAGTGGTTCTTACACTCGCGGAAAGCTGCGCGGGCAGCGATTTCAAAGGCCATCACGCTTGAGTCAACGTCATGATAGGCGCCGTCTGTGAGTGTCGCCTTCACATCAATCACAGGGAAGCCAGCCAGAAGACCGTTATCCATGACCGATTTGAGGCCCTTCTCAACACCCGGGATGTATTCACGCGGCACATTACCGCCAACAACCTTGGATTCGAAGACAAAGCCGGAACCGGTCTCACCGGGGCCAAATTCGATCTTCACACGCGCAAACTGACCCGAACCCCCCGACTGCTTCTTGTGGGTGTAATCGATCAAGGCGTCCTGGCCGAGCGATTCGCGATAGGCAACCTGCGGCGCACCGACATTGGCTTCCACAGAAAATTCGCGACGCATGCGGTCAACAAGGATATCGAGATGCAATTCGCCCATGCCAGCAATGATTGTCTGGCCGGATTCTTCGTCGGTCTTCATGTGGAAGGATGGATCCTCCGCAGACAGACGCTGAAGCGCGACACCCAGCTTTTCCTGGTCAGCCTTCGATTTTGGCTCAATCGCCAGCTCGATAACCGGATCCGGGAATTCCATGCGCTCCAGGATGACCTGATTTTGCATGTCACTGAGCGTATCACCCGTCGTCGTGTCCTTAAGACCGGCGATGGCGACAATATCACCCGCAAAACACTCTTTGATATCTTCGCGTGAATTGGAGTGCATAAGCAGCATACGACCGATCCGCTCTTTACGCTCTTTCACGGTATTCATCAGCGTCACACCACACTCCAGATGACCGGAATACATGCGCGCGAATGTCAATGAACCCACGAACGGGTCATTCATAATTTTAAAGGCCAAGAGAGACGTCGGCTCATCATCAGATGCCTTGCGGACAGTGTCTTCCTCAGTCTTGACATCGATACCCTTGATGGGCGGGATCTCAGTCGGATTTGGAAGATAGTCGACAACCGCGTCGAGCAAAGGCTGAACACCCTTGTTCTTGAAAGCCGTTCCCAAAAGGACCGGGTGGAATGCCAGCGTCCGCGTACCGAGACGAACAAGCTCTTTCATCTTTTCGATGGAAGGCTCTTCACCCTCAAGATACGCCTCCATGGCGTCCTCGTCCTGCTCGACGAGGGTCTCGATCATCTTCTCGCGCCACTCAGCAGCGCGATCAGCAAGATCGGCCGGAATGTCGCTGATTTCAACTTCCGAATCGATACCACCGTCCCAGGTGAGCGCTTTCATCGTCATCAGGTCGACACAACCCTTAAACTCAGTCTCGGCACCAATTGGGATCTGAAGCGACAGCGCCGTACAAGCCAGACGCTCTTCGATCATCTCAACACAATTATAGAAGTCAGCACCAAGCTTATCCATTTTGTTCACAAAGAACATGCGTGGAACCTGGTACTTGTCGGCCTGACGCCAAACAGTCTCGGTCTGAGGCTCAACACCCGCATTGGCGTCCAGCAGAGCAACCGCACCATCCAGCACACGCAGGGAGCGCTCAACTTCAATGGTGAAGTCAACGTGCCCAGGTGTGTCGATGATGTTGAGGCGCTTGCCTTCCCAGAAACAAGTGGTCGCAGCGGAGGTAATGGTAATACCGCGCTCCTGCTCCTGCTCCATCCAATCCATCGTGGCTACGCCGTCATGGACTTCGCCAATCTTGTGAGACTTACCGGTGTAGTAGAGAATCCGCTCAGTAGTCGTCGTCTTCCCGGCATCAATGTGAGCCATGATACCAAAGTTGCGGTAGTCTTCGATGTTATATTCGCGTGCCATGATACTTTAAGTCCTTGACCAGTTAGACGCCTGAGGCGTGCTACCAGCGGTAATGTGAGAAGGCACGGTTGGCTTCAGCCATCCGGTGCGTGTCTTCGCGCTTCTTGACGGCCGTACCCCGATTGGAGGACGCATCAAGCAACTCGCCTGCAAGGCGTTCGCGCATCGTGTTCTCGTTCCGGCTACGAGCGGCAGCTGTCAGCCAACGAATGGCAAGCGCCTTCTTACGTTCGGCACGAACATCCACAGGAACCTGATAGGTTGCACCACCAACACGGCGGGAACGAACCTCAACCTCTGGGGCAATATTCTCAAGAGCTTCGTGAAAAACCTGAATTGGCTCGCGCTTCAGCTTGCCTTCAACGATTTCAAGAGCACCATAAACGATACGCTCAGCAACAGACTTTTTGCCATCCAGCATAAGGTAGTTCATGAATTTGGTCAGATCGCGATCGCCGAACTTCGGGTCCGGGTTGATTTCGCGTTTTTCTGCGCGGTGACGACGGGACATATCTGTTCCCCCTATTTAGGACGCTTAGCGCCGTATTTGGAACGACGCTGACGGCGATCCTTGACACCCTGGGTATCCAGAACGCCTCGAAGAATGTGATAGCGAACACCCGGAAGGTCTTTTACGCGACCCCCACGAATGAGCACCACAGAGTGCTCCTGAAGATTGTGACCCTCACCCGGGATGTAGCTCACAACTTCATGACCACTGGTCAGGCGCACCTTGGCGACCTTACGCAGAGCCGAGTTCGGCTTCTTAGGCGTCGTCGTATAGACGCGCGTGCAAACGCCCCGACGCTGCGGGCAAGCTTCTAGAGCTGGCACCTTGTTGCGCTTTGGCTTGTCTTTTCGCGGCTTGCGAATGAGCTGGTTGATAGTCGGCATCCCGCTCGTATCCGATCTTTGTCTCACATACACGTCCCCTCAGCGCGTTCGGTGCTGATGGACGCAGAAAACGACCCGACGCTCGAGCTTGTAGCCCGCACGACGAGGTCGAGGTTAATTTCCGTTGCCTTGGACGACGTCTAACCCGAAGGTTACGGCTCGTCCCCAAAACGAGCGCGGAACCTACGCATGCGACTCGCTCTCGTCAAGCACCCCCGCAGACTTTTTCTCCGCCCCTTATGGTAAATGTCTTCAGGCACGAAAAAGGCCACCGGAAAACCGGTGGCCTCGATCGTGTTTGTCCCTGATTCTCAGGGGTTAACCCGCGTCACTTGCCGCAGCGACCTCGGCATCAGCTGCATCGGCGATCTCGGAGGGAAGGCCCTCTTCCTCAACCGCAGCTTTGCGTTCCGCCAGAACAACATCATCACGGACATCCGCAACGCGCTGGTACTGGCGCATCATTGCACCCGAACCCGCTGGGATCAGACGACCCACGATGACGTTCTCCTTGAGACCCTCAAGCATGTCTTCCTTGCCCTGAATTGAGGCTTCGGTCAGCACGCGTGTGGTTTCCTGGAATGATGCCGCGGAGATAAAGGAACGCGTCTGCAGGGACGCCTTGGTGATACCAAGAAGAACCGGACTTGCTGTGGCGAGACGCTTACCGGCCTTTTCGAGACGTTCATTGGTCTCGATGAACTCGATCTTCTCGATCTGCTCATTGGGCAGGTAGTCTGTATCGCCTGGATCGCGGACTTCGACTTTCTGCAGCATCTGACGAACAATCGTCTCGATGTGCTTGTCGTTGATCGGCACACCCTGCAGTCGGTAAACATCCTGAATTTCATCGATCAGATATTCAGCCAGAGCAGCAACACCGAGGATCGCAAGAATATCATGCGGCGCCGGATTGCCATCGAGCAGATATTCGCCCTTCTGGATGATGTCGCCTTCCTGAACCGTCAGGTGCTTACCCTTCGGTACGAGATATTCGACCTTCTCCGCATCTTCTCCCTCAGGCTGGATCGCGATACGGCGTTTATTCTTGTAGTCACGGCCAAATTCAACGCGACCGGTAACCTCTGCGATAACCGCGTGATCCTTCGGACGACGCGCCTCAAACAACTCGGCCACTCGTGGCAGACCACCGGTGATGTCCCGTGTCTTGGCACCTTCGGTTGGAATACGTGCGATAATATCGCCCGGCTTGACCTTATCGCCAACATCAACCGACAGGATGGCTCCCACGGCAAGCATATAGCTGGCCGGAGACCCAGAAGAGAGCGTGATCGGCTCGCCATCTTCGCCCTGGATGACGATGGCCGGCTGAATGGAGCTGGCCTTGGTGCCGCCACGCCAGTCAATAATGACGCGGTCAGCGATACCAGTTGCTTCGTCAGTTTCTTCCTTGACGCTGACGCCTTCAATCATGTCGACCAGACCGATTGTACCGCCCACTTCCGACACGACAGGAGAGGTGTATGGATCCCATTCCGCCAGACGTTGGCCGTGCGTGACCTTGTCACCTTCTTTGATCGGAAGCTTGGTACCGAATGCCAGCTTGTGAGATTCCAGCTCCTTACCGTCTGCATCCACCACGCCGACCTGCATGCCACGGTTCATGACAATCAGATGGCCATCTGTGTTGGTAACGGTCGATGGGCTCGTAAAGGCGATAGTGCCCTCATGAGACGAGTCGATGAATGATTGCTCAGACACCTGGGCCGTACCACCGATGTGGAAGGTCCGCATGGTCAGCTGGGTACCCGGCTCACCAATTGACTGCGCTGCGATAACACCGACAGCTTCACCAATATTGACACGCGTACCGCGCGCCAGGTCGCGACCATAACAAGCACCACAGATACCGACACGGGTTTCGCAAGTCAGCGGCGAACGGGCGCGCAGCGACTGAACGCCTGCCTCATCGATTTCTGCGGCGAGATCTTCGTCGATATAGGTATCTGCCGGGCAGATGACCTCATTGCTCTCAGGCGCACGAATTTCTTCTGCCGTCGTCCGACCCAGAAGACGTTCGGCCATGGAAACGACGATATCTGCACCGTCAACGACCGGTGAGATGATGATACCTTCGGACGTCCCGCAATCTTCCTCGGTGACAATACAATCCTGGGCAACATCAACCAGACGACGCGTCAGGTAACCGGAGTTGGCGGTTTTCAGCGCGGTATCGGCCAGACCCTTACGGGCACCGTGTGTCGAGTTGAAGTATTCAAGGACGGTCAGACCTTCCTTGAAGTTCGAGATAATCGGTGTCTCGATGATTTCGCCGGACGGCTTGGCCATAAGGCCACGCATACCTGCCAGCTGCTTCATCTGGTTTTTAGAACCACGAGCACCCGAGTGGGCCATCATATAGACAGAGTTCACATTGGAGGTGCGACCGGAATCGTCATCAATATGCGTCTCGGAAATCGCGTCCATCATGGCGTCGGCAACCTTGTCGGTACATTTCGACCAGGCATCCACAACCTTGTTGTACTTCTCACCCTTGGTGATCAGACCTTCAACATACTGCTGTTCGTAATCATCCACGAGGGAACGGGTTTCGCCCACCAGGATCGCTTTCGCGTCCGGGATAAGCATGTCGTCCTTACCGAATGAAATACCGGCACGCGCCGCTTCCTTGAAACCAAGCGCCATGATCTGATCACAGAAAATGACCGTCGCCTTCTGGCCGCAGTGACGATAGACCATATCAATCACGGCACCGATGGCTTTCTTGGTCATCAGCTCGCAGATAAGGCTTGGCTGAATTTTCGGATGACGCGGCAGCAGGTCAATCAGCATCTTGCGACCCGGGGTCGTGTCGATGACTTTGACGACCTCATTGCCCTCTTCATCAATGCCTTCCCAACGCGCCTTGATCTTGGCGTGCAGCGTGACGACATTGTTGTCGAGCGCAGCTTCCATTTCGGCGCGTGTTGCGAAAGCCATGCCCTCACCCGGCTCGTTCGGGTTTTCTACCGTCAGATAGTAGAGACCCAATACGATATCCTGAGAAGGAACGATGATCGGCTTACCGTTGGCGGGCGACAAAATGTTGTTTGTCGACATCATCAATGTCCGCGCTTCAAGCTGAGCTTCCAGCGAGAGCGGAACGTGAACGGCCATCTGGTCGCCATCAAAGTCCGCGTTGAAGGCAGCACAAACCAGCGGGTGGAGCTGAATAGCCTTACCTTCGATCAGTTTTGGCTCAAACGCCTGGATGCCGAGACGGTGCAAAGTTGGCGCACGGTTCAGCATGACCGGATGTTCGCGGATTACCTCGTCGAGCACATCCCAGACTTCCGGGCGGGCTTTTTCGACCAGCTTCTTGGATTGCTTGACCGTGCCGGACAGTCCCTTGGCGTCGAGACGCGCATAGATGAACGGCTTGAACAATTCGAGCGCCATCTTCTTGGGAAGACCACACTGGTGCAGCTTCAGATCCGGTCCCACAACAATGACGGAACGACCGGAATAGTCGACGCGCTTGCCGAGCAGGTTCTGACGGAACCGGCCCTGCTTACCTTTAAGCATGTCGGACAGGGATTTCAGCGGGCGCTTATTGGCACCAGTGATAACCCGACCACGACGACCGTTATCGAACAGGGCATCGACTGATTCCTGCAGCATCCGCTTTTCGTTGCGAATGATGATATCTGGCGCACGCAGCTCGATGAGGCGCTTGAGGCGGTTATTACGGTTGATCACGCGGCGATACAGATCGTTGAGATCTGATGTCGCGAAACGGCCACCATCCAGAGGAACCAGAGGACGAAGCTCGGGTGGAATCACAGGAACGACGGTCAAGATCATCCACTCGGGACGATTGCCGGAGCCCATGAAGTTCTCGATGAGCTTGAGACGCTTGGCGTATTTCTTAAGCTTCAGCTCTGAACCGGTTTCTTTCATGTCATCGCGGATTTTTTCCACGGTGGCAGGCAGATCCATATTGATCAGAATTTCGCGAACCGCTTCCGCGCCGATGCCGGCCGTAAACGCGTCTTCGCCATACTCGTCCTGCGCTTCGATATACTCTTCTTCCGTCAGAAGCTGGAAGGGCTGCATTGGCGTCAGGCCGGGCTCGATGACCACATAGCTCTCAAAGTAGAGCACACGCTCAACATCCTTGAGCGCCATGTCCAGGAACATAGAGATCCGCGAAGGCAATGATTTCAGGAACCAGATGTGCGCGACCGGCGCAGCCAGTTCGATGTGACCCATGCGTTCACGGCGAACGCGGGCCAGCGTCACTTCAACGCCGCACTTCTCGCAGACAATACCCTTATACTTGATACGCTTGTATTTTCCGCACAGGCATTCGTAATCCTTCACAGGGCCGAAAATACGGGCACAAAATAGGCCGTCTTTCTCAGGCTTGAAGGTACGATAATTGATCGTCTCAGGCTTTTTTACCTCACCGAAGGACCACGAGTGGATCTTCTCCGGGCTGGCCAGCGCAATCCGGATGCGGTCAAAGGATGGGCCTTCAGCCGCGGGATTGAAGATGTTCATCACATCATTATTCATGTCGCCGTCTCCCAAAAGGGGTCAACAGGACGGGTGGCGACCCGTCCTGCAAAATAGATTTCAGCCTTAGCCGTTTTTCAGCTCAACATTGAGACCGAGCGAACGCATTTCCTTGACGAGAACGTTAAAGCTCTCAGGAACACCGGCCTCGAAGGTATCGTCGCCACGGACGATTGCTTCATAGACCTTGGTACGGCCGGCCACGTCATCAGACTTGACCGTCAGCATTTCCTGCAGCGTGTACGCTGCGCCATAGGCTTCGAGCGCCCACACTTCCATCTCACCAAAGCGCTGGCCACCAAACTGGGCCTTACCACCGAGCGGCTGCTGGGTGACCAGGCTGTATGGTCCGATCGAACGCGCGTGGATCTTATCATCCACCAGGTGATGCAGTTTGAGCAGGTGCTTCACGCCAACCGTAACCTTACGGCGGAATGCATCACCGGTCTGGCCGTCATAGAGCGTGACCTGACCGGAGGAATCGATGCCGGCCTTTTCAAGCATGGCCGCCACATCCGGCTCACGCGCACCATCAAAGACTGGCGTGGCAATTGGCACACCATTTCTCAGATTTTGCGCCAACTCGCCAATCTCTCCGTCGGTCTCCGGCATATCATGGTCTTCACCATAGACGCGCTTCAACTCGACTTTGAGGCCCTCGATTTCACCAGAGCGCTTGTAGGCGTCATAGGCTTCACCGATCTGACGACCGAGTCCGCGACACGCCCAACCCAGATGGGTTTCGAGGATCTGACCGACATTCATTCGACTTGGAACACCAAGCGGGTTGAGCACGATATCGACCGGCTCCCCATTTTCCTGGTACGGCATGTCTTCAAGCGGATTGATCTTGGAGATCACACCCTTGTTTCCGTGACGACCGGCCATTTTGTCACCGGGCTGAAGCTTACGCTTCACGGCGACAAAGACTTTGACCATCTTCATCACGCCCGGCATCATTTCGTCGCCGCGCTGAAGCTTGTCGACCTTGTCCTCGAAACGACGATCCAGGCGCGCCTTGGAGTCTTCGTACTGCTTTTGCAGTGCTTCAACTTCAGACATCGCCTTTTCGTCTTCCAGGCCAATGCGCCACCACTGTGAACGTGGCGTCTCATCGAGAGCATCTTGGGTGATCGCGCCCTTGGCAAAACCGCGTGGTCCGGAGACCGCTTTCTTGCCGAGGAGATGATCCCCAAAACGCTGATAGATGTTGCGCTCAAGGATAACGAGCTCGTCATCCCGGTCCTTGCCGAGACGTTCGATTTCTTCGCGCTCGATCGTGATCGCGCGCTCATCCTTGTCGACACCGTGACGGTTAAAGACACGAACTTCGATGACAGTACCCACAGCACCGGATGGCATACGGAGCGATGTATCGCGAACGTCAGACGCCTTTTCACCGAAGATCGCCCGCAGGAGCTTCTCTTCCGGTGTCATCGGGCTCTCACCCTTTGGTGTCACCTTGCCAACCAGAATGTCGCCAGGACCAACTTCGGCACCCACGGCAACAATACCGGCTTCATCGAGATTGCGCAGAGCCTCTTCGCCGACATTTGGAATGTCGCGCGTGATTTCCTCTGGGCCGAGCTTGGTGTCGCGTGCAGCGATCTCAAACTCTTCAAGGTGAATCGATGTGAAGACATCGTCGCGCACAATGCGCTCGGAGATCAGGATCGAATCCTCAAAGTTGTAACCATTCCAGGGCATAAACGCGACAACCACGTTGCGGCCCAGGGCCAAATCGCCGAGGTCCGTAGACGGGCCATCGGCGATGATGTCGGTCACGCCAACCTTATCGCCAACCCGAACAATCGGGCGCTGGTTGATACAGGTGGACTGGTTGGAACGCTGGAATTTCGACAGACGGTAAATATCAACACCGGATTCCGCGGCATCAAGATCTTCCGTCGCCCGGATCACGATCCGTGTGGCATCAACCTGTTCGACAACACCGGTCCGGCGGGCCGCAATCGCGGCGCCGGAATCCCGTGCCACAACTGATTCCATACCGGTACCAACGAGTGGCGCTTCCGCTTTCACAAGCGGAACGGCCTGGCGTTGCATGTTGGAACCCATGAGCGCGCGGTTGGCGTCATCGTTTTCCAGGAACGGGATCAGCGCGGCAGCAACCGAAACAACCTGCTTCGGCGACACGTCGATATAACCGACATCATCACGCGAAACGAGCGTCACATCGCCGGCCTGACGGCAATTGACGTAATCGTTTTCCAGCTTGCCATCATCATCAATATGCGCGTTGGCCTGAGCAATCGCGAATTTGGCTTCCTGCATGGCGGACAGATATTCAACCGAGTCCGTCAGCTTGCCGTCTTCGACTTTGCGGTACGGGCTTTCGATGAAGCCATACTTGTTGACGCGGGCATAGGTGGACAGCGAGTTGATCAGGCCGATATTCGGGCCCTCTGGTGTCTCAATCGGGCAGATCCGGCCGTAATGGGTCGGGTGCACGTCGCGGACTTCAAAACCGGCACGTTCACGGGTCAAACCACCTGGGCCAAGCGCAGACAGGCGACGCTTGTGTGTCACTTCGGACAGTGGGTTGGTCTGGTCCATAAACTGGGACAGCTGCGAAGAACCGAAGAATTCGCGAACAGCAGCGGCGGCCGGCTTGGCATTGACCAAATCGTGCGGCATCACAGTTTCGATATCAACCGAACCCATGCGCTCTTTGATTGCCCGCTCCATACGCAGCAAACCAATGCGGTACTGGTTTTCCATCAACTCGCCAACGGAGCGAACACGACGGTTACCCAGATTATCGATATCATCGATATCGCCGCGACCGTTCTTCAGACCAACAAGGGTTTGAAGCACGGCAAGAATGTCGTCCTTGCGAAGCGTGCGAACATCATCCGGCGCGTCGAGATCCAGACGAATATTCATTTTCACCCGACCAACGGCCGACAAGTCGTAACGGTCCGGGTCAAAGAACAGACCATTGAACATAGTCTCGGCGGTCTCTGGTGTTGGTGGCTCACCGGGACGCATGACGCGATAGATATCTACCAGCGCCTGGTCACGGCTATCATTCTTGTCGACAGCGAGTGTGTTGCGAATGTACGGGCCAATACCAACAGCAGGGTCAATATCGAGAAGCTCTAGAACCTTGGTTCCGGCCTCGGCCAGGACTTCCATGATTTCTTCGTCCAGCTCATCGCCGGCTTCCGCATAGATTTCACCGGTGTCCGTGTTGACGATGTCCACAGCGAGCGAGCGGCCGTACATGTCCTCATCGGTGATGAGAAGATTGGCAACACCGGACTCTTCAAGCTTGTTGGCGGCACGCGCAGACAGCTTTTTGCCCGCAGGTGCAATGACGTCGCCGGTCTTCGCGTCGATAAGATCACGAACCGGCTTCACGCCACGCCAGCGCTCCTTGTCAAATGGCACACTCCAGCCCTTTTTGACGCGCTTGTAATTGATGCGGTCGTAGAAGGTGGAGAGGATCTCTTCCTTGTCCAGGCCGAGCGAATACAGCAGCGTTGTCGCAGGAAGTTTCCGGCGACGGTCGAGGCGCATGTGAATGACGTCCTTGGCATCAAACTCGAAGTCGAGCCAGGAGCCACGGTAAGGAATGATACGTGCCGCGAACAAATACTTGCCCGAAGCATGGGTCTTGCCTCGGTCATGATCGAAGAACACACCCGGAGAACGGTGCATCTGTGAAACGATAACGCGCTGCGTACCGTTGATGATGAAAGTTCCCTTATCCGTCATGAGCGGAATATCGCCCATGTAGACGTCCTGCTCCTTAATGTCCTTGACGGAGCGGGCACCCGTTTCCTCGTCCACATCAAACACGATGAGACGCATTTTGACCTTCAGCGGAGCGGCGTACGTCTTGTCGCGCTGCACGCATTCTTCCGTGTCAAACTTTGGGGCTTCAAATTCGTAGGAGACGAACTCCAAAACGGAACGCTCGGCAAAGTCACGAATCGGGAATACCGATTTGAAAACTGCCTGCATACCCGTATCCGGCCGCTCATTGGCCGGCATATCTTTCATCAGAAACTGCTCATACGAGCTCTTCTGAACCTCGATCAGGTTTGGCATCACGACAGTATCGCCGATCCGACCAAAGGATTTCCGCATACGCTTCTTACTGGTGAACGACAGACCCATGTCGACTCCCTTGCGGTTTGTACCGCGCATCTGAGGCGAGGAAATTCTCGCCACACACCGTTCCAGGAACCGGACGGGCGCCCGGACCTGTCAGCAATACCCCTGGAACGGCAGATGGGGCACCGCCTAAACCCGAAACCGATCGCTCAAACTCGACCGATTCTGGGGCCCGGAGACGATTATCTCCGGAGACGACCTAACGGACGCGCGGGAAACCCACGCGTCCGTCAAGGCGTCGTCATCACACCAAAGGCGTGATTATTTCAGCTCTACAGAGGCACCTGCAGCTTCAAGCTTAGCCTTGATTTCCTCGGCTTCAGCTTTAGATGCGCCCTCTTTAACAGCTTTCGGTGCAGCTTCGACCAGCTCCTTGGCTTCTTTCAAGCCAAGGCCAGTGATGCCACGGACTTCTTTGATGACGTTGATTTTCTTCTCACCGAAGGAAGTCATAACAACACTGAATTCAGTCTGCTCTTCAGCAGCTGCGCCGGCATCGCCAGCAGCAGGACCAGCAACTGCAACAGCAGCAGCGGCCTTGATGCCTTTTTCTTCGAGAAGATCGTTCAATTCTTTCGCTTCGAGAATGGTGAGACCCATCAGCTCGTCGCAAAGTTTAGCTACATCAGCCATTTTTCATATTCCTTGTTAGTCGTCTGTTTGTTGGTTCGAAAGCGGAGAATGACGTCAGGCGTCGGCCTTTTCACCGATAACCTCGATGGCACCGGCAAGACCTTGACCAGGAGCGCTGAGGCGCCCAACGATCTGAGTGGCCTGACCAAGAAGGCGTGCAGAGATTGTTGCGATAAGCTCTTCGCGTGATGGCATTTTGGAGAGCGCATCGATGCCAGCGGCGTCGAATGTCTCTTCCTCCATGAAACCACCAAGAACAACGAATTTCTTATTGTCCTTTGCGTAGGCCACAACAGCCTTTGGCGCGCCGACAAAATCTTCCGAATAAGCAATAGCAACAGGCCCCGTAAAGAGTTCTGCTGTTTGCTCGGCCGGATGCCCCTTGAGTGCGATCTTTGCCAGGCGGTTACGAACCACCTTACAAGTACCACCAACCTCACGAAGCTTGCCACGCAAGTCCGTCATTTCCGCAACGGTCATTCCCGTATAGTGGGCCATAACCACGGATCCGCTATCTGAGAAGATGCCCTTGAGCTCTTCGACAGACGCTTCTTTTTGATTGCGATCCATTTGCGGACTCCCTGAATGAAGTGCCCACCATGGGCACCCCGATGAAGACACTTTCGCGCACCTTCACCTCACCTGAGGCTTGGAACATCGCAAAAGCGTATTCCTGTCCCAGGGCTCGAACCAACACGCCATATTGGACGGGTCGATCTCGCTCTGTCTCACACAGGGCCCGGACGGGATTAAGGCCCATCTTGCGATGCGCCCCCTATGATCTCGGACAGGTTGGTCTTTGTGTGCACAACACGCACCCATCGACCGACCAATCCGGCCCGCAAAGCGAGCCGGACTAAACTTGTATTTGCCTAAACAGCAGTCGCTTCGGCAGCGTCAATTTTCACGCCCGGTCCCATCGTGGAACAGAGTGAAATTTTCTTGACGAATGCCCCCTTCGCGCCAACCGGCTTGGCTTTCACGATGGCCCCTATCAGAGCTCGCAGGTTCTCGGCAAGTGCCTTTTCGGAAAAACTTGCTTTTCCGACACCGCAATGGATGATCCCGGACTTCTCAACCCGGAACTCTACCGCGCCGCCCTTGCTGTCATTGACAGCCTTGGTGACGTCCATAGTAACCGTACCCACCTTCGGGTTTGGCATCATGCCACGTGGGCCAAGAACCTTACCGAGACGACCGACGAGCGGCATCATGTCGGGGGTTGCAATAACCTTGTCGAAATTGATTTCGCCGCCCTGGATCTGCTCCATGAGGTCTTCAGCGCCAACAACATCCGCTCCGGCCTTTGTGGCCTCTTCAGCTTTTGCGCCCTTGGCAAACACAGCGACACGCACTGAGCGGCCGGTACCATTTGGCAAATTGCATACGCCGCGAACCATCTGGTCAGCGTGACGTGGATCCACACCGAGATTCATAGCCAATTCGACTGTCTCATCGAACTTGGCAGTCGCATTCGCCTTTACCAGGGCGACAGCGGCGTCGAGGGCGTGAGAAGTATTGCGATCGAAGCTCTCACGAGCGGCAATCGTACGTTTTCCAAATTTTGCCATCGTCTTATCCAATCACTTCCAGGCCCATGGAACGAGCAGAACCGGCGATGATTTTTTGCGCCTGCTCCAGATCGTTCGCATTGAGGTCAGCCATTTTTGCTTCAGCGATCTCACGGCATTGAGCCATGGTCACTGACCCAGCAACGGCCTGACCTGGTGTTGAACCACCCTTGGCGAGCTTCGCGGCCTTTTTCAGGTAAAAGCTGGCAGGCGGTGTTGCGATGACGAATGTGAAAGACTTGTCGGAAAACACGGTAATGGTCGTCGGGATTGGCATCCCTTTTTCCATTTCCTGGGTTTTCGCGTTGAAAGCCTTACAGAATTCCATGATGTTCACGCCGCGCTGACCCAGTGCTGGGCCGATCGGCGGGGACGGATTTGCAGCGCCAGCAGGCACTTGCAGCTTGATATAGCCGTCAATCTTCTTGGCCATGTTCCCACTCCATTATCGGGTGCGCCAATCGCACCCAAGGGGCTCCGCGGTACGGCCCGACATGGTCTTGTCGCCGGCACCTCCCGCAGAAAATCAACTCATCAGGTGATTTTTTCGACCTGTGAGTATTCCAGTTCGACCGGGGTCGCCCGACCGAAAATATTAATCGCCACTTTCAGGCGCGCATTCTCGTCATCCACTTCTTCAACAACACCGTTGAAGCTCTGGAAGTGACCATCGATCACATTGACTGTCTCGCCGATTTCGTAGGTAACGGTTGGGCGCGGACGATCCGCATCATCTTCCATCTGACCCAGAATGCGTCTGACTTCACTCTCGCCAACCGGGATCGGCTTCTTGCCGGACCCGAGGAAGCCAGTGACCTTCGGTGTGTTGTTGACGAGGTGATACGCCGCATCGGTCATGTCCATCTTTACGAGGATATAACCGGGAAAATATTTGCGCTCAGACTGCACCTTGCGGCCCTTGCGAACCTCAACAACCTCTTCAGTCGGGACGAGAACTTCTTCAAAGCAGTCCGTCAGACCCTTGAGAGCGGCTTCCGCGCGAATCGCGTCGGCAACCTTCTTCTCGAAGTTCGAGTAGGCGTGAACAATATACCATTTGGCAGACATAAAGTTCTCCTACGAACCAATTGCAAGCAATTGCTGGACGGACCAGCTGATACCGGAATCAACGCCCCAGAAAAACAGCATCGCGATCACACTGAGGACAAAGACCATCACTGTCGAAACCCAGGTTTCACTCCAGGGCGTCCAGGTCACCTTGCTTGCCTCCTTGCGCACCTCAGTAAGGTAACGCAATGGATTCATGCCGGACTTTTTGGTCGCGGTCTGGGCCTTGGCTTTCGCCGGCGCTTTATCATTCTTGTTTCGCGTCATTCTGTTCCATTTGGTTTGCCCTGCAGCGTTTTTCAACACCCAGGCAAACCCTGTTCCATTCCATTTGACGTGGCAGGGGCGGAGGGACTCGAACCCACGACCCTCGGTTTTGGAGACCGATGCTCTACCAACTGAGCTACACCCCTACATCAGACGCGCGCAATAGCACGTCAAAGCGGCCTCTGCCACATACGAAGCGCAGCTAACTACAACGCCTTTCTGTTATTGGGAAGCGGCTATTGTGAAAAAAAGCAATCCCTGCACCGTACTTTGAAGAATAATGCCAATTTTGCTGGCCTTGACCCCTCTCAACGAGATAAAGGTCAGCCCGGGCATTGATTGGATCGAAACAGGTGACGGACAAGCCGACTTTTGATGAATACCTTGACCTCGGCCTGGCTTTACACAGCCGTGGCCGGATCAAGGACGGCGCCGACCATTTTACCCGCGCCCTTGAAATTCACCCCGACGACCCTGAAGCGCTTTGCCTTCTCGGCGCTGCACAAATTAGCCTCGGCGAACAGGCCGATGGGCTGGCTAGGCTTCGCAGAGCCGTCGCAATCGAACCGGGCGAACCCCGGTTTCAAATTCAACTCGCTCTGGCGCTCGATGCCTCTGGGATGGCGGCTGAAGCCCTGCCGCATATCCATGCGTGTGCACGCTACTTTTCCAATAATATTGATTTCGTCGAATTGAGGGTTCGCAGTGCACTCGCTGCGGGGGCCCATGATGAAGCATTGGAACATGCGACAGCCCTGACCGCGGGTAAATCAGCCAACGCACACCATTTTAGGCTTTTGTCCAAGGCCAAATTCGAGCAGCAAGATGTGCTGGGCGCCAAGCTCGCATACCAGAGCGCCATGGGCCTCGACACCACAGCGAGCCGTGAAGACCTGGTTGCAATGGCCCGATTTGAGCTGATGCTGAATGCCCCAAATGAGGCACGCTACTGGATAGATCAGTGTCTTGAACAGAACCCCAACTATATTCCGGCGCTCGAGACAAAAGCTCGGATCGCCATCAATACCGGCGAGGGAGACGTGGCACGGCAGTTCGCGCAAACGATATTATCCAAAGATCCGGGAAATATTCCAGCCATCAGCATCGCCCTCGAACTCGATTTAGGTTCCGATGACACACTTGCAGAGTCGGCAAAAGCACTCAGCCTGAATACGTCCGCACCCCCACGTGAACGAAAGGCCCTCTGGTTCGCCCTGGCCCAATATTATGACAAAACTCAAAACTACATCGACGCCTTTCAGGCGGCGTCCACAGCCAACCGGTTGAGCTTCGAAGTGGCTAGGGATTCAGGCCAGCTTCACGACCTCGATCGCAGTGCCCGGCAGCGAGAGCTAACCCGTCAAATATTCAGTGCTGCATTTATCCGTCAGGCGCACAGGGCTCTCGAACATTTAGAGAGCAAACAGCCGCGCCCGATTTTCGTCGTTGCACCACCCCGGTCTGGCACCAGCCTTACTGAAAAACTTTTGGCATCCGCCCCCGATGCCGCCGGAATTGGCGAACGCGGCGCGACGCTTAAAATGTATCGTGACGCCGTGAAAGTTGCCGATCGAGCGGGCGTTGAAGCCTCTCGGGCTCATATTTTGAGGTCGCTTGCCCAGATTGCTGTGGCGGAAAGAGGGGCCTGGAGCAAAGTGGCACCGGGCAAGGCCGTCGTCATCGACAAAACGCCCAGTCACCTTGACGCCTGTGGATGGCTTGCTGCCTTGTTCCCGGACGCCATATTTGTTGGCGTGTCACGAGATTTAAGGGATGTCGGCGTCTCGTGCTTTTTCCAGGATTTGCCTGAGGAATATGGATACTCGACCAACTTTGAGCGAATCGCTGGCGCGCTGAAACAGGATGCGTTGCTTGCGGATCACTGGCGAGCATTACCTCTCAAGTGGGTCGATTTCAGCTATGATCAATTTGTTCAGGATCCGGAGCTCAACGCGTGTGCGCTGATAAAGGCATGTCAGCTGACCTGGTCCGAAGAAATTCTCTCGAAAAATCAACAATCCGATCTCAATGGGTTTTCGGCGCTCTCTGCTCGCGGCGACGTCATCAAAAGCCGCTCGGGGCGCTGGGTGCATTACCAGGCATATATTGGTCCATTAACCGACACCTTTGGCATCGAGTCGGTGGCCCGGTCTCCGGCTCGGTAACCATCGCTAGATGATGTTGAATTATCTGCGCTGAAGTCGCAATTGCCAGGCACACGCTTCATCATCACCATGCATGTGAAGCTTTGCGATGCAATCTTCGCCACCTTGAGCGCCGTCGCACGCCTCGCGAATGGCCTGTACCTGCTCACGCGTCATCGAGGCCTGGACCATTGAGCCCATCCGAGATCGGTATGAGCCCAACTCTGCCTGCTGATGTTCAATCCAGCCATCTGCCTCAGATTTTTGGTAATTTTGACGTCTCTGATAAAGCGTTCCAATATCGGTAAGTAGTTGAAAAATTAAAACTGAAGCGGGATTTGGTGGGGTTTTTTGAATATCGCGAAGGAATACCTTTCGATCCTCAAAAAAAGCCGTCTCCAGCTTCCGCACTATTGCAGCGACGCGGTGATCCGTATCAGCCCGTCTGGCTGTTTGAATCATCTTTCGCATTCGTGGAATGAATTCCTGCTCATGCGCCCGGTCCAAGACTCTTAGATTTTCGGAGCATTCTCTCTCGATGGGGCCGCCCGACATATGAATCAGCGCCGCAAGAACACCGTTTGAATCAACAGCGCGCCAGGCCTCGCGAAAGGCATCCGGCCCAGCATATTCGAGGCCAAACTGACTGGTGACGACATCAAAACTCTGAGGCGCAAATGTTTGTGCGGCCGCGTTACTTACAACACCGCTAATACGCTTATCATCCGCCGTCCGGACGGCGCGGTGGACCGCCGAACTTGAATAATCGCAACACACAAAACTTGCATCGCCCGGCTTGAGACGGTCCACAACATCACGGGCGGTCGCTGTAACGGTTCCTGCTCCACATGCCATGTCAAGATGCCGGACACTCGACAATGCCGGAATGGTCTGTTCGAACACATCGATCCAGAAGGCCGAGAGTGTTTGCGCCTTCTCATCGCCGGCGACTGCAGCCTTGCCACCTTCAGCACCGACCCAATAGGCTGACCAATCATCTCGACTTGGAGGCACCGTCGTCATTTCGAGTTCCTGCTTTTGTTCTGCTGTGCATCGCAACAAAGCCCGTTAGCGGGGCACGACATCATAGGCGATTGTCACCCGTACACCCTTGGATATCGGAACCGTGCCATGCCACATATAGGAAGGAAACAAAGCAAGGCACCCGGCTGCTGGTTCAATATAATGCTGCGCGGTTTCCGCGCCGGGGACCTTGAATGGCGGCTCCCCGAATTTCAACCATCCCTCACGGGTCTTTGAGTCTTTGACCTGCTCTGGTACGTCGACATAGTAGGCAGAACTGATCCAGCCTTCGGGATGCACATGGGACACGTGATTTCCCGCAGGTCCCAGCTTCACAGACCAAGCACCGGACAGTTGGAAAGCACTCTGCTTTCTTGAAAGCAATGGGTGCGCCTGATCCGTTTTCATCGCGCTAATATAGTCCGCAATCGGGTCCTTGATCGCTTCGAAGAAAGCTTTGAAGACAGGCTCGTCCGAGCTCTTGATATCCATGCTGGTTTGACTACCCAGACGCAGGGATTGGTCGAGTGGGCATTGGGCGAATTGATGAAGCTCTAGCAAACGTCGCAGCAAATCAGCGTTCAAGTCATTCATCGAGCTATACCCATTGGGAGCATCGAGGAAGTACGGCCGGGCAAACGCCTCGTAATTCATCAAATCCGAATAAGCGGGATCCGCAATCTGTCGCAATGCAGTCGCTTCGATTGCAATCCAGAATTGGTTGTCGGGAACGAGTTTGCGCGCCTGTTCGACCACACCCAGCGCTTCAGATCCGCGTTCCGTCATAAGCAGAGCTCTTGCCCAATTACACGCCAGAGCGGGACTTTGAGGCGCTGATGAAGCTGCAAACTCTGCGGCGTCTAGTGCCCTTTCCCCGTCACCGGACTCAATTAAGGCATCTGCCATCAAGTACGCAATTTGTGGAGTCCGCCCATATTGCTTCAATGCACGCGTTCCAACCTCGATTGCGGCGTCGAAGTCTTGCATCTGGATGAGCGTCTTCATGTAGTTATGGTAGACAGTTTCGGCGTTTTGGCTGCGAGAAAGGGCCTGCTCGAACTCGACTCCAATTTCAGCGCCCCGGTCCGTCATCCACAGCATTTGGGCGCACGATCTTAGCGCTCTGACATGCTCGGGAGTCGTCCGTAGTATTTTTCTTCCAATATCCAGGGCCTCTTCCGTCCGTTGCGAATCAAATAGCGCTTGCAAACGCAAGAATTCCAGTTCGGCATCGCCGGCGCTGTCTTGAACCAATTCGAGAACCATCTCAGAACGCGCCGACTGAAGGTAAACATGCGCCAGGCCTCTTATAGCCGGTACATACTTCCCATCCAATTTCAGTGCATTCTTCAGGGCTTCAGCCTGCTCTTCATCGCGCCCTGCCTCTTTTAAGGCGGAGGCAAATACAGTCCAGATTTCGGCGGAGACCATCGCCTTGTCGATCATGGATCGTAGAAGCTGTATCGCCTGCGATGCCTGGCCGGATTGCGTCCAGGCCCGCGCTAAATTCACCAGAGCTGGCGCATAACCGGGTCTAACCTGCAAGGCGCGGGTAAACGCGGCAGCGGCTTCCCCGAACCTCGACTCATTCAGGTAAATAAGACCCAGGACGTTGAGTCCTTCATGATTAGGGCCACCAATTTGTAGCGACTTCTGGATGTCTTGCTCGGCGGCGACGAAATTTTGGGTCTTGCGGTGAATCATCGCCGTCAACCGCAGAACATCCGGACTGGGCCTGGCGATTTCTCGAGCAGCCGCATCACAACAGCTAGCAGCGCTATGATAATCACCGGCCTGATAAAATTGGAATGCTTTTTTAAGGGTCTCTACGAAAGTCATAATCGACATTACCTGTTTCGGACTGACAGCAAAACCGAGTTTAGCTGTCGCAGTGTTGCTCAGAAACGGGCCATTTCAGATAAAAAAGGGCGGCAACCCCGGAGGATTGCCGCCCAATTCATTTGGTAGTTTCTAGGAGACCTAGAAGCGACCTCTCAGGTTCAGCCAGAAAGTACGACCAAATACGTCATACGTCGCAGGGTATGTATTTGCCTGCTCCTGGTTGTCGCCGAGGATTGGTGGGGATGTATCAAGAAGATTATCGATACCACCCGTGATGGAGTATGTGTCACTGATTTCCCAAGTCGCAGACATGTCGAAGTAGCTCTCGGCATCGAGAGTGTCTTCGGCATCCTGAGAGATGGTCTCACCAAGGTAACGCCAAGTCAGCTGTGTGCTAACTGGTCCGTTGAACCAGCTGATAGTTGCACGGTGGTTCCATTCCTGGATCGGCTCACCACATGCACCGGAGAAAGAACCTACGCAATCAACGACAGCGGATGCTGCATTTTCTTGCGAGCTGTTTTCTTCGATACGTGTTCCGATGACGGCAAGTTCCCATGAACCTGGAATGTACTCAGGAAGGATTTCACCAATTGAGTAATCGACGTTGATGTCGACACCGGTAACGGTAGCCAAAGCAACGTTGTTCAGGTTTGCACTGATTGTGTCGATTGCTGCACCACTGCTGAAGCGAGTGATCAAGGAACAGAACTGTGAGTTCGGGTCCGTGTTACCTGCGCCAGCCTGTGTACCAACACTGTAGCAGCTATCCAGAATGAACTGGGCGGCTGGAGCAGTGATGATGTTTTCCATCTGAATGTCGAAGTAATCGACACTGATGGTCAGACCTTCAATCATTGGAGGCTCAACAATGAAGCCAACAGTGAAGGTTTCAGCTTCTTCCACACCCAGGTTTGCATTACCACCAACCAGGGATTCGATCTGACCGTTTGGCTGGAAGTCGGTACCAATATCGGCTGTTGGAACGCCTGTCGCGGCACAAAGTGTGTCGAGACGCGCGCTGGAGCCAGGATAGGAACCGAGTGTACCACCGGCACATGGGTCAGACGCACCAGGGAAACTGTTGCCCACTGGGGAGAACAGCTCACCGATATTTGGTGCACGTGTCGCTGTGTTGAACGAAGCGCGGAAAGATACTGGATCGATTGGAGACCAACGACCAGCAACCTTATACGAACTTGTTCCACCAGCTGTGGAGTAATCGGAGTAACGTGCAGCAAGCTCTAGTTCAAGAACTTCAGCCATTGGTACGCCGCTGAGGATTGGAAGCAGTGCTTCACCGTAGAAGTCGTACACGTCGTAGTGTCCGCCAACGGCTGGGGAAGCGTTGAAGCCGAGAAGTGTACCAGCCTGCAAATCCTGTGAAGGACGGTAGTCAGCACTTTCTTCGCGATACTCAAAACCAGTTGCAAGACCGATTGGTCCGCCTGGCAAGCTGATGAAGCCATCAGTGTCACCAAACACGTTGGCAGAGAAGACACTCTGGTTACGCTCGTTTTCAACGTTCAGGCGTGTGGATACGAATGCCGCGCCGGCAGCTGAAATGTTGCCAGGTCCAAAGATGTTGATTGGAGCACAGCCACCGGATGGGTCAGTACATGTTACGCCATCGGTTGTAAGCAGAGCTTGCTGCATACGAGGCTGGGAAACATCACCCTCAATAGACGCGGACTGCATTGTGCGACCGGTCTGGTAGTACATGTCCCATTCCCAGGTTCCACCAAGATCGCCACGAAGGCCAACCTGGAACTGGAACATAGTGCGAATGTCGTTTGAACGACGAGCACCGGTCTCAACCATACGGCGACCAAGGTAGACATTCACTAGGCCATCTGAGTCAGTGTCCAACGGGGACAGAAGAGCCAGAGTATCAGTCGTGAGGAATGGGTTGCTCAGATTGATGTCAAAGAAGCTAAACGCCGGAGTCGGAGCAAGCTGTGAATCGACCTGATTCTGCGCGAAGCTGACGCGCGTGTACATTTCGACTGAGTCGGAAATGTCATAACGGCCAAGGACAGTCGCATTGTAACGCTCTTGTGGCAGCTGCAGGTAGTTTACAGGAGCATAGTTGTAGCGTGAGTTGCCTGGTCCACCATTGATCCAAGGAAGTGGATCGCCTGCGGCGTTAAACAAGACCTGGCCGCCACAGTAGAAGCCGCCGCCGCCGTCTTCACGAGCCGACAGGCCAGCCGCGCCACAATCATCGCCGAGACCGGCGATGGCAGGTGCTAGGCCTGCTGCGGACCAATCGAATGTTCCGGAGAAGTTAAAGTCAAACAGGTGACCGCCTGGAACGCCTGAAGAACCCAGGCCAAACAGTGCGCCACCGGCCTGCGTGCCGCCAAGAGCTTCGCGGGAGAACGAACGGTCGCCCTGGAAGACTGCTTCACGGTTCACGTAACCCATGTTCATGACAACATTACCGCGACCATTGTCGAAGTTGCCGCCCATAGTGACGTCAAGGTTCTGGTAGCGGCCATCGCCACGCTGTGTCTGCTCGTAACCGACATTGACCTCTACGCCTTCAAAATCATCCTTGAGAATGAAGTTGACGACACCGGCAATCGCATCAGAACCGTAAACAGCGGACGCACCACCGGTTACGACTTCAACGCGCTCGATCAGAGATGCGGGG
Organism: Maricaulis sp.; assembly: GCA_029251785.1. Lineage (GTDB taxonomy): Bacteria > Pseudomonadota > Alphaproteobacteria > Caulobacterales > Maricaulaceae > Maricaulis. The sequence goes on from JAQXCQ010000220.1 coordinate 23,022, forward strand.
ATTGTGTTGATATCGACAACACCACCTGTACCACCTGGCATGGCGCGCGAGCCATTGATCAGTACCAGAGTACGACCGGATCCCAGACCGCGAAGGTCAACCGTAGCAGTACCGTTACCGGGGTTGTTGGACGTACGGTCAAGGCCAGGAACAGTCTGTGGCAGTGTGTTCAGAAGTGACTCGGTGTTGATTGTGCCGGACATTTCGAACTGAGCACTGTCAACTGTCGCGACAGGGCTGTTAGCTACGAAATCCTGACGCGCAATGCGTGAGCCGGTAACTGTGATGGTATCGGAATCGGAATCCTGTGCCATCACTGGTGCGGCAACCGCCAGACCACTGATGAGCGTGCTTGCCATGAGACAAGCTTTCAAAGTTGTGCGTTTCACTCTTTATCCCTCCAAGAATAAGAAACTTCAGGAAATCTGCGAGAAACAATATTGCGCCTCACGGTCACTCCCTCAGCGGAATTCTCTCCCCGCCTTGGCCGCAAGGTACCGGCGAGTTCCAGAAGAGGTCAACAACAGTCAGCCTCTTTCGTGGCTAATCGTGCTGATTCTCACACGCTGTGTGACCAAATGGTCGCACAGCGCCCCTCCGAAAAACGAACACACCCCCTAACACTCTGTTCAGCTGGATTGTGCCCGTCCCTGCCAGGCAATAGATGTCATTGATTAACCAAATGATTCCAACCCTGAAGAACGTCCACTCATTCAAACAGGACGCTTCTACGTAGAAATCGGACTAAATAGTCACTAGGGGTTGTTTGGAGGGTCGTTGCGCAACCAGCCGGTTATCTGAAACCGTGCATCACCCGCAAACGGGGAAACCGGGCTGACGGCATGCATGGCACGACCGTCAAACAATGACAGCGTATTGAAGCGTGGCAGAAAAGCCCGGGTGACGTCAAAATTATCATCGATCATCATCAACAACCCACCCCAGTCGGTCTGCCAGTTTTGCGTGAAGCCGAACGTATAGGCACACTGTCGCTCGTTCTCGAACCCGGTATCGACGTGTCGAGTCAGAAAGTGACCGCGCGCATACAGAGTCGCCTGCGCATCGGCTTTCGTTATCGACTCTGCGCCGATCACGCGACGGCCGAAGTCTAGAAACTCCGACGAATTTAAAAACTCTGTCAGTGTGTGAATCGGGTGCCCAGAATCCCAATTATTCGTGTAGGCCTCAATCATCGGGTAGGCGTTGTAGAGATAGCCGTAATTATCGGCGGCTCGCGTCATTACCTCACGGATATTTGCGCTCATGGCGTCGCGGCCCATCCGGGCAATATCCTCATTGGTCAATTGTACAACCCGATCCCCGCCAGGAGCCGCTGGATCCGGCTCAGGAAAAACAAGCCGCCAGCTCATAGACTTTCGCAGCAAATGTTCGATCGCCTCGGCGACCTCATCGGAAAAGATATTCGGAATTTGCACCAGCTGATCGCGGTCGTATATTTCTGCGTAGTACTCAGGGTCGATCTTAGGGTTCAGATGGAGTTCCAAGCCATTGGACATATGTGTTTACCTGTTTTAAGCTTCCAGAGCCAAAGACCGGAATGCTCAATCGAGCAGGCCGGTCGAATATGCTTAGCCCGTTTCCGCTGCCGCACCACACCGTCGATCAGAGCGAAAACTCCCCGATCCCTCGAGAATCACAGCTTGAGTGCCGATACGTCCTTGTGACTACCAACCGTTCCCTTGACGAACGAGTTGAAGGCGATTGAATACCTCGGCTCGGTCGCAGTGTTCACCTGTACAAAATGTTGCAAGCTCGACGAGAAGAGAAGCACGTCGTTTTTCTTTGGGACCACAACATTCATCGGCGTGTTGTAAATGTTGTTCTTGTCCTGCTCCGGATCCAGCTCGATTTGGCGGTAGGTCCGATGTTTGTCGAAAACCATGCCTGCTACCGGGGTAGGCATGTCGCAATAATACAAGGAGCCAGAGACGATCGAATTGGAATGAGAATGCCCGTGCATGCCAATATTTTGTGGACTAATAAGCGCCCAGGACTGAGTCACATAAAGCTTTTGTGAGATACCCATGACCTCGGAAGCATAGACTGCGAGCGCTTCGTGAACAGCCTTCTTGATGCTCTTCAGCTCTGGAAGATCGAATATGTACAAATTTTCAGAAATTAGATTGGACTTGTTCTGAACCATCTTCAGGTTTTTCAGAAACTCGACCTGTTTTGGACTGATAGCCTCCTCAATACTTGCGCGAAACATCGGCTCGGCAAAAAGCGGCTGCACTTCATAAGTGTTAATGGCCATCGACAAGTCCCCAAATGTCTTCAATGCGGAAACATTACAGACCTTTCAGGCTCCAGGTCAAAGCAGCAGCTGTCAATATTTTCGGACGAGGCCTACCCACATTATTGCCAAAGGTGATGTCAAAGCAAAGCTCAGCGTCTCGTTCAGCTTCATGCTCCACGCTTGTCTACCGGCTTCGCGCACTTAAATACGGTTTGCACCGCGTCGAAGGATTTCAGTTTATCAGAGCTACGACGAACATAGGCTGCGCTCCACGCGCCCTCACCGGTCGGTTTGTCGCCGCTGTCTAGCCACTTGCCGACGGCATCGGATGCGGATGCCACATTGGCCTGCCGACGATCATTCCAATCCTGCACCTGCGCCATGAACGCAGGATCATCCGACAGGTCATGAACTTCAAGCTCTGTCTCATTCAAGAGCGTCAGTGGAAACGGAAAGACCCGGCAGATCGCCTCGCCGGCCTTGAAGCGGACAGGCCGCCCCTTGCGGGTCAGCCTCCAATTCATCGTGAAAGGGAAAGGCAACCAGTCGGTTCGAACAAACGCATCCAATGGCACTGCATCGTTATGCTCATGATTGGCCGGACCGGTTACGATCAACCCCATGTCGGGCGGCGTTCTAAATAGAAAGGGCAGATACCAAGTCGCCATGCCAGACCCAAAATGCGATTGCGGCGCAAAGGGATGCTGGGCAGCATCCACTTGGACATCCAAATTGGTCTCCCCTCCATTCCACGTGACATCGGCATCGACCGGGTTGATGATTTCCCAGCCCTGAGTATTGGCCGAAATTAGCGGAACACATCGGTAGATGTACTTTTGTGGGACCGCATCCATCCAGTCACGCTTGGGGCGACACGGACGAAGACAGGCCTTAACGTCGATCTGCGCACCTGGAATAGCGTAGGCGATCAATTTTCCTGCCGGAACAGGGAATGGATTTTGTGTCATAGGCGATCCCGAAAAGTTGTTGCGCGACAGATATTCCGCACTCTTTGTAAATCAGTCGAAATCACAACGGTGTAAAGCTGCACAAGTCAGCATACGATCATAGCCGCGACCAGCCAGCAAGATGGCGGACAGCAAAAAGGGCGGCCCGCAATGCGGACCGCCCTCTTCATCCCGTCTTGCGACGAAAATTACTTATTCAACGATCTTCGAGACGACGCCGGCACCCACGGTGCGGCCACCTTCACGGATGGCGAAGCGGAGCTTCTCTTCCATCGCGATCGGTGTGATCAGCTCGACATC
>JAQXCQ010000008.1 GCA_029251785.1 Maricaulis sp.
GAAACGGTTTCGCGTGGAGAAAAGTCGGTCATGATCCGCCATGGTTTGCGTGCAGGAGTAGCTGATGTAATCAGGGCGGATAGCATATGCCAGCCCCGAAAGGCAGACCGATATGAAGCGACCCCGTTTTCACCTGGCTTTTCCCGTCGATAATCTAGAAGAGGCCCGCCGATTTTATGGCGAGGTGATTGGGTGTGCGCTGGGACGCAGCAGTGACCATTGGATAGATTTTGACCTGCATGGGCACCAGATCGTTGCGCACCTTGCACCGGACGAATGCTCGCCAGCCCAGACCGGGGCAGTTGACGGTAAGCAGGTCCCTGTGCGCCATTTTGGATTGATCTTGGGATGGGAAGATTGGGAGGCTCTGGCCGAACGTCTGCGCGGCGCCGGAATAGTGTTTGTCATAGAGCCCTACGTTCGATTTGCCGGTGAGGCGGGAGAGCAGGGCACATATTTTGTCCGCGACCCGGCAGGCAATGCGCTGGAGTTCAAAAGCTTCCGGGATGAGGCGCAGATTTTTGCGAGTTGATCAGTGATGAGTCTTTTTGGGTATCGAGTTTTAGCTGGCCTTGCTGCGCTCGCGGCGATTTGGATCGCTCTTGGAATGATTTCTCGCCCAAACCCGGTGGAGCGGCGTGTTTTTGATTCAATAATGGAAGACATCAACCAACAGGATGAGGTCATTACTCTGATCGGTCAGGCTCAATTCACCGAGGATCCAGACATGACTGTGAGGGCTTTGGAGGCCATAGTCCGTAGATTTGAACAACCATATGAATCTGATGCAGAATTTAGAAGAATGCAAATGATTCAAATCAATTTTTATGCCCATGTAGCCTCGCAACGAAGTGATCTTGAGCTATTGACGACCGCCTTTGAAATAGAACAAGAGCTCGATCACCTTCGGGACCCGGAGACAACGCCGGGGTATTTTGCCCGATCCCACCACATCGCTAGGCTGGCCTCATTGTTCTCGACTCGGGCGAAGATCAATTCGAATACAGCAGACTTCCAACAAGCGAACATCTTGTACGCGAGGGCGATCGACCTGATCGACGAGAATGCGCCCAGGGCGATTGCCAAACGGTTTGTTTGGGAAAGGGCGATTGTGCTAGCGCTGTGGGGCACAAAAAGCGCCGACATTGAGCTTTTAGACCAAAGCTCGGCTGAATTCGTGTTCTACAGGGATGCTAGCACCGACATTGGCGCGACAGGCCTCGCCCAAAGAGCGCAAATAGAAATTTCATGGAATGCGCTGGCACGAAGTGAGATCTCAGGAGATGCTTCCACTTTGCCCGATTTTTTGACGGCCCTTGAGGACACGATGGATTCGGCGCTGCCGTATCTTCTGGAGCTAGAACAAGAGCGTATTCGCCCAGCGGCGGAAGCGTTGAGGGCTGCAATTATTGCGGACTCCGCCTATTAGGCCTTCAGCGTCTCAACCGTCAAATTCTCATTGGTGTAGACGCAGATACGGGCGGCGATTTCCATGGCTTTGCGAACGATGATTTCCGGGTCTTCCTCATAATCAAAGA
>JAQXCQ010000014.1 GCA_029251785.1 Maricaulis sp.
GTCAGCTTCATCGGGCGGAAGCTTGTCTTGTAAATGTCGACCGACGCATATTCCTTGCGCGCTTCAGCCTCTGTGAGGCCGACTGTGCCCACAGGCGGCTGCGTAAACACTGCAGATGCGACATCCGTGTGGTCGAATGACAACGGTTTGCCGCCAAATTCGGTCGACGCAAACGCCGCACCTTCACGGATCGCGACCGGTGTCAGATTGATCCGATTGGTCACATCGCCGACGGCGAAGATATTATCGACTGTGGTCTTGGACCATTGATCGACCTTGATCGCGCCCTTGCTGTCCAGCTCGACGCCGGCCGCTTCAAGCCCCAGATCAGCCGTGTTGGGCGTGCGGCCAGTGGCATACATCACCACATCGGCATCCACCGTCGAGCCGTCAGACAGGTGCACACGCTTCATGCCGTCACCCAGGTCAATGATCTTCTCGATCGTCGTCTCGACCACGATACGCACACCGGATCGCAGAATTTCCTCATGCGTATGGCTGCGAATATCCTCGTCAAAGCCGCGCAACACCTGATCGCCGCGATAAACCTGGCAAACATCCGCGCCCATGCCGACAAAGATCTGGGCAAACTCACACGCGATAAAGCCACCGCCAGTAATCACCACACTGTTTGGCAAAGTTTCCAGATGGAACGCCTCATTGGAGGAGATCGCCAACTCGCGACCTTCGACCTCTTCGGGAATATACGGCGTGCCGCCCGTCGCGATCAGGATCTTGTCGGCGGTCACAGTGCGACCCGACTCAACCAGCCGCACCGTATGTGCATCTTCCAGCACCGCGCGCTCCGACATCATCTCGACGCCGGACCCATTCAGGATGCGCTGATAAATTCCCTCGAGGCGCTCCAGCTCGGTATCCTTGGCAGCGATCAGCTTTTCCCAGCTAAACGAGGTCTCGCCAACGCTCCAGCCAAAGCTTTCCGCCAGCTCGAATGTCTTCTTGAATTCACTCGCATAGACCAGAAACTTCTTCGGCACACAGCCCCGGATCACGCAGGTTCCGCCATAGCGGTACTCTTCCGCAATCGCCACTTTGCCCGCGCCATGTTGTCTTGCCATGCGAGATGCACGAACACCGCCGGAACCGGCCCCGATTACAAAGAGATCGTAGTCGTATTGAGTCATGAAATTACCTATCTGTGTCTTCCGGTTCTATGCCGGCAATGGCGCGGAGAAAATTATCGCGCTCCTCGCCAGTCAAACGGGTTCGGCCCTGTAGAATGTCGTGACTTAGGGCATCAACCCGCTCAACCAGTGCCAGCCCGACAGCTGATTGCGTAAACAGCCGGAGTTCAGTCATTGCCTCGCAAGAAAGTCGACCATCGTGCAATATGAGTACCGAAGACCACCGGCGCGGAGGGACAAAAGGGTTGAAAACAGTAACGCCAACTGACGTCTCAGCAAATTCTATCAACTCCAGCAGTTCAGCATGTGTAAAATTTTGGGCGTAGGCATTTCGAGCGCTGTCCCAAGCTTCCAGGGTCTCTCTTCGAATTTCATTCCTGATTGCGTTAATCTGAGCTTCGCGTTCTGCATCTGTGAGATCACCGCGTTGATCGGCACCAGTCGCATAACTGACATGAATTCTCGACCTGAATTCTCTAAATTTTCGTTCGGCTTCAGAAACCAGAAGCAAATTATGAGCGAGCGCTCGGTTTTCAGTGTCCAGTTCGCTGACAGAAGCCGTGGAATCCTCCCGCGGTTGCAAGAAAGCGGGCAGCGTCAGAGATAAAAACAGAAGCAACGCCGAGCAGGCAAGCAATTGAATATTCATGTAAATTACAATTCCATCACCCGCGCTTCATCGTCTTCACCGACGATGACTACGCGGGCCAAATTCATGAATAATCCGTGCTCGACCACACCGGGCAAAACGTTAAGCCGGGCATCGACTGCCGCGGCATCGGGTATTGCCTCGCAAGCACAATCGAGAATGAAATGGCCGCCATCGGTAACAAATGGCTCTAGCCCATCACCCTTGCGACGTAGCTGCAGATCCGGACATTCCACACCGACCATGCGCAGAGCGTCAAAAATTTTCTTCGCCGTTAGAGAAAAACCAAACGGATCCACCTCGATCGGCAGCGGGTATTTTCCCAACGTCGAAACCAGCTTGGTTTCATCAATCACCACGATCATCAGGTCCGAGGCATGTGCGATAATTTTCTCACGCAGCAAACAGCCCCCACCGCCCTTGATCAGCTGGAAATGTCCGTCCACCTCGTCCGCCCCGTCCACAGTGATGGCGATGTGATCGGCATGGTCAACTTCCACCAATGGCACACCCACCTGGCGCGCCAGATCCGCCGTTGCCTGCGAGGTGGGAACACCCTGGATCCGCATGCCTTCATTCACTTTGAGCGCCAGCTGCCGGACAAATATCTCTGCCGTCGAACCAGAGCCCAGCCCCAGCGTCATGCCGTCTTCGACATATTGCAACGCCGCCGTGGCCGCGCGCAGTTTCTGGGGATGTTCGATCATTAGTCGACGCCTCCAAGCAGTACGTATTTCAGCTCTGTGAACTCTTC
>JAQXCQ010000022.1 GCA_029251785.1 Maricaulis sp.
ACACCGCCATATTGAACACCCGTCAGATCGCTAATCTTGCGTTTCCAAGTGGTGATATCATCCGGGTTAAAATCGCTCAGCGCATCATGGCCACAAGCACGCGCCATGACCTTCATCAGATCAACCGAGGCGCCGAGGAAACGCGCCAGTCGGGCCGCGGCGATCTCAACGTCCAGTCGCGCACGCAGCTCCGGTTTTTGCGTCGCCACACCGGCCGGGCAGTTATTGGAATTGCACATCCGCGCACCGACACAGCCAATCGCCTGCATCGCCGAATTGGACAGCGCCACACCGTCTGCACCCACGGCCATCGCCTTGATGAAGTCCGGGGCCATGCGCAATCCACCCGTAATGATCAGTGTCACATGACCGGCCTTCAGCGCGTCGAGATGGCGTCTTGCGCGCGCCAGCGCCGGCAGGGTCGGCACCGAGATGTGATCGCGGAAAATCAGCGGCGCTGCCCCGGTGCCGCCGCCACGCCCGTCGAGGATGATGTAATCGGCTCCTGCCTCAACCGCGAAGCTGATATCGGCCTCGATCTGATTGGCCGAGATCTTGTAGCCAATCGGAATACCGCCGGTGATCTCGCGCACCCGGTCAGAGAACTTGGCAAAATCTGCGACCGTGGCCAGATCGGCAAAGGTTGGCGGTGAAACGGCCGGTGTTTTTTCCGGCAACCCGCGCACTTCAGCGATCTTACCGACCACTTTGGCTCCAGGAAGATGTCCGCCCGTCCCGGTTTTTGCACCTTGACCACCCTTGAAATGAAACGCCTGTACTCGCTCCAGCAAGTTCTCGCGATAGCCAAAACCCGCCGAGGCCAGCTCATAGAAATACCGGTGATTGACCGCCTGTTCCTCCGGCAACATGCCGCCCTCACCTGAACAGATACCCGTCCCCGCCATCTCGGCCCCCTTGGCCAGAGACACCTTGGCCTCCTCCGACAAGGCACCAAAACTCATATCTGAAACAAACAGCGGAATTTCCAGCACTAGCGGCTTTTTCGCCCGCGGCCCAATCACCAATTGGCTCGAAACTTTCGCATCATCCATTAGCGGCTTGCGGGCAAATTGCGCCGGCAGGATCTGGATATCATTCCAGTCTGGCAGGGTTGCGCGCGGCACACCCATCGAGCCCATTTCACCGTGATGACCCACCTTGCTCAATCCATCGCGGGCCAGCTCGTGTATGGCCGCGACGGTCGGCTCTTCCGGGGTTGGAGCGGGGGTGGGCATTTGATTGCCCGATGCCGCAAGAGCAGGCGCAGCTGTGGCCGGGGCTTCATCCTTGGGCAGACGGGCATGCGTGCCATCACAAAACGGCGCATTGTCGCTCTGCTTGCACATGCAGAGAAACGCGTCGCCACTCTCTTCCGCGGTAAATTTCAGCGGCGTGAACGAGGTGCCGCGATGCGATCCATCACAAAACGGCTGGTTGGCAGACTTGCCGCACTTGCACCAAAAATAACTCTCCCCCGCCTCCAGCTCGACTTTAACAGGCTTGCGGCCGGCGATCTGTGGCTTGTCCATGGGAATTCCTTTGATGACGAAATCTGTGCCTAATTCAACCGTTCAGACTCTCGACGAAATGCTTCCGACACAGCGATACATAATCTGACTTGGCAACACCGACCTGGGCACCCTCAGTCACGGCATCGCCGGAAGCATCGCGGCGTAAATTCATCGTCGCCTTGCGTCCACAATGGCAAATTGTCCGCGCCTCGCGCAGATCGTCGGCAATGGCGAGCAGGGCCGCCGAGCCGGGAAACATCTCACCCTGAAAGTCGGTTCGCAGGCCGTAGCACAGCACTGGAATTCCCAATTCATCACCAACTTTTGCAAGCTGCCAGACTTGCGCCTTGCTTAGAAATTGCGCCTCGTCGATGAAGACAGCATCAAGCTGGCTCTCGGCCTTGCAAGTCTCGATCACGGCAAACATGTCGGTCTCGGAACGGAATAAATGCGCCGGGGCCCGCAGGCCGATACGCGATTCAATTTCGCCCATCGTCGCGTCAGGATCATCGGAATGATTGCCCGACGTCCAGCGCATCACTTCCATACCGCATTCATGGTAATTGTGGGCCGCCTGCAACAGGATCGCCGACTTACCCGCATTCATCGCGCTGTATGTGAAATATAACTTGGACACATCATCGGGATAGCGTGATTCCGGCTGCCGTCCAGAGGGCACAGATGTGATTAACCTTGTCTCTGCGCCCTGAAAGTCTAAGCTGCAATATCTCGTATGACCCGGGGGGCAAACGTTTGAAATTTGGACTAAAAAATTTGACCAAAGCGCTGTCGATTGCGCTCGCACTGTCCTGGACCGCGGGCAGCGCGATGGCTCGGACTGCCCAGGCACCACAACCCGCCCCGATCATACAACCGGGTGCGCCCGGTGAACCAAGTCGCGAAATAACCGCTGAACAATCTCTGGAGCTCGGGCGCAGCCGCTACATTCCGGCCGATGCCCGCTTCATGCAACATATGATCGTCCACCATGCCCAGGCCGTCGACATGGGGGCATTGATTGATACCCGGTCAAACCATGACGGTATCCGATTACTGGGTCGCCGCATCTCTCTGTCCCAGACGGCAGAAATCTCCATGATGCAGACCTGGCTGAGACGTCGCGGGGAATCGACAGACATGCCCGTGGATCACACCGGTCACCATTCCAGTCATGGTGCGGGTCACAGCATGATGGTCGAGCCCGCACAGCCTTCAACAATACCTGTCATGCCCGGCATGTTATCACCGGCCCAAATGGTTGAGTTGGCCGCCGCTCAGGGAACCGATTTTGACCGTCTCTTCCTGACGGGCATGATCGCTCACCATCAGGGCGCGCTCGACATGGTCAACCGCCTGCTCCAGCAGCCAGGCGCCGGTGAAGACCCGGAATTATCCGAATTTCTCGGCGAAATAAACGCCGACCAAAGTACCGAAATATCCAGAATGAACACTATGCTGGCCGATCTTGGCTAAGGGGAAAACCATGAAATATCTCAATCACACAGTCTCAATTGCCGCATTGGCCCTTGGCCTTGGCGCTTGCACACCCGCGGAAACAATCGACCTTGAAGCCCTCGGACAAGCCCCTGCCGTCATCGCGCCCACAACGCCCCCAAGCCGCGAAGGTCTGGCCGCCGGCGTTCAAGACGCGGAATCGGTAATTTGGAACATGGAATTGATGCATGAAGTTCCGATGCCGGATGGCTTTAATGACCCAACCGCCATGTGGGCGCCTGCCATAGAGATTGCCCTCGCCATAGCTGTGGAAGCCGGCGAAGAGGTCGAACGCCCACCCAGCCCCATTTCCTTCGCCAACACCGATATGGCCTTTACCGGAAACCGTATCGTGCAGGGCAATTGGCATGGCTTTAATGTCTATGAGGCCGAGGGCGATGCCATGCCCGAGCTCATTTTATCGGTCGTCTGTCCCGGTGGGCAGGGCGATGTCAGCGTCATTGGGAATCTGGTCTTCAGATCCGTCGAGGACAATCGGGGTCGCTTGGATTGCGGTAGCGAAACCATTGAGGGCGATGTCAGCGCCGACCGATTCCGGGGTGTGCAGATTTTCGATATCAGCGATCTGTCCGCTCCGCGCCAGGTCGCAGCCGTACAAACCTGTCGCGGCTCACACACGCACACGCTGGTGCCGCACCCAACCGACGCGAATATTGTCTATATCTATAATTCAGCGACCTCGGGCGTTCGCCCCACCGACGAGCTGGACATCTGCTCCGATGGTGAGCCGGATGAAAACCCGGACACAGCCCGCTATTCCATTGATGTGATCCGCGTTCAGCTCGACGCGCCTGAACAGGCCGCGATCATTGATCGTCCGCGCTTGTTTGCCGATGCCGAAACCGG
>JAQXCQ010000027.1 GCA_029251785.1 Maricaulis sp.
TGAAACTTTCAAGGAAAATAGGACCATAGCCCTGGTCGAGTGGCGTCAGCTCGCCGCCTGAATTTGAAGACGAGCCCGACTTTCGAGCCCCGTTCGCTCTGGCCTACCCACACCGCCACACATTTTCCCCAAATTCATCCTGGTTCGCGGGCGCCCCAAAGACCGCTGCGAGGTCTTCAAAGAAAATAGTGCCCCAGCCCTAGTGGACTAGGGCCAACTCCCCGCTTGAATTTGGCGAAAACCCGCGCTTTGGGGCTTCGCTTCAGTTAGCCGGAAAACATCGGCTCAAATTCAAGGCCACGGACAATATGGTCCGCGGCCTTCTATTGCTCATGCCGCGCGAGACTATTCCGTTCCGGCTTCGGGGTCAGCCTCACCGTCTCCCATCGGGTTTTCGACCGGCATGACCCAGCGGTTCAGCCAATCGATGCTTTCCGCCAGGACGTGGAGAATGCTCTCTCTTCCGCGATAGCCGTGGCTTTCATAGGGGAGCATGACCAGACGGGCCGTGCCGGCATTTCCTTTGACAGCCGCGAACATGCGTTCGGACTGCATCGGATAGGTGCCGGAGTTATTGTCCATCTGGCCGTGAATCAGGAGCATGGGCTCATCAATTTCATTGGCATGCATAAAGGGCGAGAGCTCGAAATAAGTTTCCGGCGCGGCCCAAAAAGTGCGACGCTCAGACTGGAAACCGAACGGTGTCAGGGTGCGATTATAGGCGCCCGATCGGGCGATTCCGGCGCGGAAGACATCCGACGCCGCCAACAAATGGGCGGTCATGAAGGCGCCATAGGAGTGCCCGGCAATCGCCAGACGTTCGCCGTCGCCAAAACCCATCTCCACAGTTACATCACGCGCGGCTTCCGCCGACAGAACAAGCTGGTCGATGAAGGTGTCATTCACGGTCAACGGGTCATCGCCAACGATGGGCATGGTGGCATTTTCTAGCAGTGCATAGCCCTGCGTGACCAGAAAACGCGGGCTGGTTCCGCTGACGCGCGTGAACTCGTAGGGCGAGCCCGAAACCTGGCCGGCTGTCGAAGCGTCGTTGTATTCCAGCGGATACCCCCAGACGAGAACGGGTAGTGTGTCGCCCTCCTCATAATCTGCGGGCAGGTAGAGTGTTGCGGAGAGCGGCACGCCATCCTCGCGCTCATAGGTGATCAGTTGGCGACTGATTTCATTGAGTTGTGGGTGTGGGTTGGCGAATTGAGTGATCTGGGCGGTCTCCTCCCCGGCCCGGTGCCAGCGCACATTCGGCGGCGTGACCGGGTCTTCCCAGCGGGTCAGGAAGGACCCGCCATCAGAGGATGTCAGACCGATGACTTCCTCGTAATTCTCGCCGCTATTGCGCCAGATCTCCGTGGTCTCGAAAGTTTCGAAACTCACCCGGTTGAGGAAGGGACGTTCACCGTCCGGCGTTGCACCATCACCGGCCATAAACAAATAGCCATCATGGACCCCAATAACGCTCTGACCGAGTTCGTTGCGAACGGTCAGGGCGCTACCCGGATTGGCATAACTGTCCTGGTAATTGCGCTCTTCGGCGAGGCGCGGCTCTACCGAAGGATCGGCAAAATCAACCAACCAGCGACGGATGACTCGGGTATCTCGGTCATATTCCAGGGCAAAGCCAAATTGGCCTTCAGTGGTGAATTGCGTGCCGTAATAGCGGTCTTCTGTACGCAAGATTTCGACAGGCTCGCCATCGAACGGGGCTGAAAGGGCCCAAGCGCTGTCGCGCTGATCGGTCTCGACCCGCGGATCGCCGCCGTCCAGCGCTTCTGCCCAGATGATGCGAGCGGCGTGACTAGCCTGCCAATTGACGGATCGGCGACCTGTCACAACGCCGCCGATCGGCACATTGTCGGCCAGTGGCTGGCTGGCAATTGTCGCAATCTCGTCGCCATTCAGATCAGTGACAAACATCCGATCCGGAAAGCTGTACCAGGGCACTTGGAAAGAGAAGGGCTGTTCCATTTCGCCAATCAGGATGTAATCCCCCCCCGGCGCAGGCTCGGCGGAATAATACAGGCCCGGCTCGCCGACCTCGCGTATGCGGGTGCGGCCAGAGGTGTTGACCAAGGCCAGTTGGGTCGAGGACAACCAGGCAAACAATGCGGCATCGTGCTCGTCGGCCAGCAAATCCTGATAGGTGCGGACCGGAGCCTCATAACCGCTGGCCTCCTGGGTCACTGGGCCCGACGGTACACGGGCGCGCTCCGGCATCGGGCCACGATCACCATCCACCAGGCTGACCAATAGGCGTTCGCCATCGGGCATCCACTCAATTGGAGAGAAGACGGCGTTGATACCGCTGTCGACAAGCTCGCGGGCCCGGGCGCGGTCAACATCCACAACCCACAGGCTGAGTTGGTCATCGCGGGTCATCACGAAGGCGATTTGCGATCCGTCCGGCGACCAGCTGGTATAGGAAATGCCCGCATCAGCAGGCAATCGAACCTCACGCTCCTCGCCACTTTCCAGGTCCACTACCGACAGACCCACGACCGAGCGCGGTCCATGGCGGCCGTTCAACGTCGCGTCCAGACGCAGCCCCGCAAGACGCTCCATGGGCCGCGCCAGCTCGGCAACCGGTGGCAAGGCCTCGCGATGCATCAACAGAAGCGTGTCGCGGGACGGCGATAACGATGTCCAGGGCGAGGGCGCGGCATCGACAATATCGATAATCTCCTGCGGTGGCAGGCGATAGGCATCCTGGGCTGCGACCGGCGCCACCAACAGGCCCGACGCTGTCATCAGCCCAAACCCGCATTTCATCATCGATTTCAACATGCCGTACTCCTTGGGAAACAAATTTCCGTGGATGATAGGGAGCTCAGCCAGCACTTTGTCTAAAATTTTTGTAATGTGACTGTGCATCTCGCGTCGATGCCGTTTGAGACGAATGCGCCTCGGCCTGCCCACACCGCCACTCAAACCCGTCCCATTTTCCTGTTCGCCAAGCCACGCCACATAGCGCTGTGTTTCCAGGCGTTAGTGGTTTGGGATGCGCGTAGCGACGGTGGGGGCACCGGAAAATCAGCACATTTGGGCGAGTGTCCTAGTGCGGTGTATCTTTCCGCTTTCATAGTGAAATGCCGAGGACCTGTTTCTTGATCGCGCAGTCTACATCACCGATGAAACGGTGCGTTTCTGGTGGAATCGGTTCGGCCCGATGTTCGCGGCGCAGATCCGCAAGAGGCGCGTGCGGAACCATAATTACTCAAACTGAGCGTGGCATCTCGACAAGGTCTTCGTCAGAATCAACGGTGAGCTCCGCTATCTCTGGCGTGCCGTTAATCACGAGGGCGAGGTGCTCGAGGGCCATGCCACCAGATGCCGGGATCGTAAGGCGTCGTGACCGACCGACTGCGGTCCTATCGGGTGGCGATGCACGTGGTCGGCAATGCCGGCCGACATAAGACCGGCCGCTGGCTCAACCATCGGGCCGAAAACTCGCACCTGCCGTTCCGGCGAAAGGTGCACGCGATGGGCAAATTTCGTAGTTTCGAAACGCTCCAGAAATTCGTCTCAACCCACTCATCGGCCCAGTCATCGGCCCAGTCATCGGCCCACAATCAAGCCAGCCAAGAGCGTCAACTAAACCGCCGCGAGATAATCAAGAAGAACCGGTGCGCCGCTTTGACCGAATGGCGTCAGCTGGCGGACTGAGTGAAGGATTACCATCGATTTGAGAGACCTGTTCGCTTTTGTCCGACACCCCACAAAGGCGCTTACGGGAAACACATCAGACGCTGAAACACGTCGCTTGCATCATCAAAGGCAGGCTGCATAATCAAACTCACAACGAACCAGCGCCTCCAAAGACTCATTCGCTCACATGTCCCATTTTGTCTTACGACGGACACCGGGCGGAGACGTCGGCGATTATTGCCAAGCACGCTGTTCGCAAGGGCACAGTGGGTAATCGGATGCGGCTGACGAGGGCTCATATGACAGACAAGATAACCTTACTCGTTGGAGAGCCCTCATGAAGATGAGACGTAAAGCAGACTTGCCTAGCAAGACCTGTATGACCTGCGGCCGTCCATTCGTGTGGCGCAAGAAATGGGCGAAGGTTTGGGACGAGGTTAGATATTGCTCAGAACGATGCCGGCGGGCATCATGAATACACAAGATATGTTTCCAGGATTTGAGCCGCAGCCTGAAGTCGTCGCGTTCACGCCGACACGACAGGCGGGCTTGGCGCGGCTGGAGAAATTTGTGTCGCGGGCGGGGCGGCATTACGCCCGTCGACGCAACTATGATTTAGGTTCTATGCAGCGCGGCAATGTTTCGGCGCTGTCGCCTTGGATACGCCATCGACTGATTACTGAGCAAGAAGTGCTAAACTCCACATGTTCGCATCATTCGATGTTAGCGGCCGAGAAGTTCGTCCAAGAGGTGTTTTGGCGAACCTATTTCAAGGGCTGGCTGGAACAACACCCCAGCGTATGGGTCGCGTATCAGGACGGGCTAGCGCGCGCGTTGGATGCGGACGCGCGATCATCTGATTACCAAGACGCGATGGCCGGTCGTACTGGGATCGCGTGTTTTGATCATTGGGTTCAGGAATTGGTGCAATCCGGGTATCTGCATAATCATGTGCGGATGTGGTTCGCCTCCATTTGGATTTTCACGCTGCGTTTGCCCTGGCAGTTGGGTGCCGATTTTTTCTTGCGCCATTTAATTGACGGGGATCCGGCGTCCAACACGCTTAGCTGGCGTTGGGTCGGCGGGTTGCACACAAAGGGTAAAACTTATTTGGCCCGCCCGGACAATATCGCGAAATATACTGATGGGCGGTTCCACCCCGTGGGGCAGCTTGCGACAGTGGCAGAGCCATTGATGGAGCAGGTTGCGCATCCTCTCGTTCAACTACCTGCGACAGACCCAACTCCCAAGGAGGAGTGTCTGCTGTTCATTACAGAAGAGGATTGCCAGGTCGAGACGCTACTACCGCATACCCCTATGGCTCGTTTGGGTCTGCTGGCAAAGCAATCCTTGGGTGTCAGTGCGATTGCGCAGAATTTTTCTAAAAGTGCGGTTGAGGCAACTAGTGGGACGTTGATCGACGTTACCACCCCGTGGCGCGATCAGATTATCGAAGCCGCTATGGCTGCCGGAACGAACACGGTGGTGACGGGATATGCGCCGGTGGGTCCTGTCGCCGATCAACTGGCGGCGCTGAATTTGCCCGAGGCCGGGATTACGCTGCACCATATCAGGCGTGATTACGACACGCTGGCTTGGCCTCATGCGACCAAGGGGTTCTTTGGACTCAAAAAGAAAATCCCGCATATTCTGCGCGAGTTGGGTTTTGCGGTGTAGGCAACGCTACTTGTAAGTTTCACGCCGATCCGAAAATTTTCGCACGCGTTCGCGCCATGTGCGGTAGCTGCCGATTTTTAGTTCCCGACGCATTAAAGATTGAACATCTTTTTCGCCAATCCCGTACTCAATGCGGATGCTGGCAAAGCTCACATGGTCGCTAAGTGCCATTTGAACAATGTCGCTTATCTGAGCCTCAGTGAAGGTCTTGGTTTTCTTCATTTTATGCCAATCTCCTTGAGAAAGCGCTGTGCGTCATTGGCAATGGCCTCACGCTTCTCATTGCTCATCCGAGCCAGGGTTTTATACATAAAGCCCATGCGAGGATTGCTATGCAACATTTCAGCGTTGCGATCGATAAAGTCCCAATAGAGATAGTTGAAAGGGCACGCCTTTGGGCCATTTTTGACGGACACTTTATAGCTGCAGCTGTCGCAATAATTCGACATTTTTTTGATATACGCGCCGCTGGCAGCATAAGGTTTCGAGGCTAAAACGCCGCCATCCGCGAACAGGACCATGCCGCTGACATTGGGCAATTCGACCCATTCGTACGCATCCGCATAGACCAGCATGTACCATTCGTTCACTTCATCGGGGGCCAATCCCGCAATCAATGCAAAATTGCCAAGCACCATCAAGCGCTGGATATGATGGGCATAGGCGTTTTGTTTGGTCTCCAGCACACATTGGCGGACACAGTTCATTTGCGTCTCGCCGGTCCAAAAGAAGTCCGGCAAGGGCCGAGATGCGCCGAGTGCATTCGTCGACTTATACTCGGGCATTTTCAGCCAGTAGATGCCACGGACAAATTCGCGCCAGCCCAGTATTTGCCGAATGAAGCCCTCAACCGCATTCAACGGGGCGAGGCCCGCATGATAAGCCGCCTCCGTTCGTGTGATGCATTCCAGAGGGGTGAGCAATCCACAGTTCAGGTAGAGCCCGATATGACTATGATACAGCCACGGCTCACCCTGAACCATCGCATCCTGGTAATCGCCAAATAGTGCGAGTCGCTCTGTCATGAATTGATCCAGCGCCTGTAACGCGCCTTCGCGGGTAACGGCAAAATGGAATGGATCAAGATCCCCGAAATGATCCGGAAACTCGCGTGCCACCAAGTGCGTCACCTCGGTAACCACAGCATCCACCGGGGCTTTGTACGTGTCAGGCACGTTCAGAGTTTTGGGTGGCGGCTTTCGGTTATCCGCATCGAAATTCCATTGCCCTCCAATGGGATCTGGCCCGTCCATCAACACGCGATACTTGCGGCGCATCTCGCGATAGAAGAATTCCATGCGAAATTGCTTTCGGCCCTCGGCCCAGGCAGCAAATTCAGCGGGCGTTGATAAAAACCGATCGTCTTCTCGCAGATCAACGTCGACATTTAAAAGGCGGGCCCAGGTTTCGAACTCAGCCAGCAATCTAAATTCACCGGGCTTGGTCAGAACAATGTCAGAGATGTCATGCTGCTGGATCTGCGCCGCAACCTCCCCCATCAGGGAGCCAGTGTTCTTCGGATCGTCGTAGGTGACATAGTGGACGCGCAAACCCTGATCGCGCAATGTCTTCGCAAAGTGCCGCATGGCGCTAAACACAAACACGATCTTCTTTTTGTGATGTTTAACGTAAGTCGCCTCTTGATTGACCTCGCACATCAAGATGAGATCATCGTGGGTGGCGTCTGAAAGAGATGCGAGCGTTGTGCTGAGTTGATCGCCAAGAACGAGCCTGAGCTTCATGGCTTTTATCGCCTTACAAGGTTGTCCGCCGTCGGATAAAATAGAACATGTGAGCGTCTTAGTTATTGGAGGCTCTGGTTCGTTGAGGGGTTGATTATGCAGCCTGCCTTTGATGAAGCAAGCGGCGCGGTTTCATCGTCGGCCGGGATGAACAACCCATTCTGATATTTCACGATGTCACCTGAGATTATCCGCCTGACTGTGATGCTGTTTGTCCATTTCCCGTTTTCGCTGCGCAATATCGAGGACCTGCTCCACGAGCGCGGTATCGATATCGCGCACGAGACGGTGCGTTTTTTGGTGGAACCGGTTCGGGTCGATGTTTGCGAGCACCTTGCAAGGACGACTGATTCAGGCGTGAAATCGGTGAGCTTCGTATTTTCCAGACCCTACAAAAGTTCGCTTCAGTCCAGTCATCCACATACAATCAATTCAACCACCAACGCCATTTAAGCCACCAAGAAATAGTCAAGAAAACCCGAGCCAAAGCTTTGGCCGAATGGCAAACGCTTGCCGCCTAATTCGGGCGACCACCGCCTACTATCAGCGCGCGACCGAGTTTCTTGCCGTGACGGCCGTGTTGTCGGTGATGGCTGACGAGGGGAAGAGGACGACGCTGTCGCCCTCTTCCAACCCGCTCAGAATATGGGCCTGCAAGCCATTATTGCGATCGATTTCGACCCGGACAGAACGCGCGCGGCCATTGCGGACGGCATAAACGGACCAGTGCTCACCGACCCTGAACAAGGCGCTGGATGGCACGACGAGCGCGTCTTCCTGTTCCCAGATAATGATGCGCGTCACGACCCGATATCCGTGACCCAGGCTGGCTGGGCGATCTGCCGGGTCGGCAAACCGGATCATGGTATTAACCCGCTGCTCCTCGACACCGAGCGCCGAGAACTTCGTGAATGCCCACGGATCGACGCGATCCACGATGCCCTCAATATCGTAAGCCCCGCCCCAGTCAGCGATCAAAACCCGCTGACCCGGAGAAACTTGTACAGCGTCCGTGGAGAGCAATTCCACCACCACTTCGAGATCGCTTTCCACATTGCCTATTTCCAGTATGGGGGAACCCGCAGGCAAGGTAGTTTCGCTTTGTTGTATCAACCGCAAAACCCGCCCGGATGCTGGAGCGCGGATCGGTATATCTTCCAGGATCTGGATTTCAGCACTCGGGCTGCCATCCATTCCACTCAGCATGCTTTGTGCATTTGCCAATTCAGCTTCGCGTACTGAAACCGCCGCATCCGCAGAATCAAGTGCCGCGCTGGCGGATCGGGACTGACGGACGAACCGATCCAGTGCCGCCTGACTGGAGATCCCATTGTCTCGGAGATAAATTTGCCGCTCCAGCTCAGAATCAGCCAATTCCTGATCTGCCACAGCGCGATTGCGTTCGGCCTGGGCGAGCCGAAGCGCCGCCTCGGACGCGCTGACATTGGTTCTCGCTTGCTCGCGTGTGCGGACGTCGAGCACAGCCGGATTGGACGGTGCCATGTAGGCGACAATATCTTCGCCGCGCTCGACAGGGTCGCCTGGCTCAACATCAACACGGCGCAAGCGACCGGCTACGGGCGTCGAAACGACATAGGCATCGTGCACGCGAGTGCGGCCGTCTTCGTTGACGGTATCCATCATTGGCTGTGTGACGACGATGCCGATATCGACCGGAACTGGTCGTGGCCAGAATGCGTAGGCCAGGGCAAGCACCAACAAGGTAGCCGCAAAAGCAACAAATACGGAGCGTGAATAGGTCTTGAACATCTGCCCATTATTCCCTTGATTTGAGCGCCGAGACCAAATCCGCTCGGTCGCTGTCACGTTTCACCATCCACCCGGAAAAAATCGCCGCCGCCAGGACCGCGAGTCCGGCCACGCCGAGGCTGCCGGGCGAGAATACGGCGGGTATTTGATATAAATCGGTACTGAAACCCTCAGCAATCGCATAGCTGAGGCCATAGCCAAGCACGGCACCAATCGGTAGGGCGATCAGGATGATTATGCCCAATTCACCGAGCAGAACAAACGCCGCTTCGCCCTTGCTGAAGCCAATCACTCTGAGACTTGCCAGATCGTGCGCACTTTCGGCGTAGGCAATTCGCGCCGTATTATAGACAATGCCAAAGGTAATCAGCGCCGCGATTGCCGCCATAACGAAACGCATCGCTCCGGCTCCCTGATCCATGATGACTTGAAAGGCTTCGCGCGCGTCCTGCTTGACGGATACTCCGGCGACAACAGGCATTGCGTCCAGCGCAGCGTAAATTTCATCGCGATAAGCCGGGTCTATCCTGAGATAAGCACCGGTCACCCGGTTTGTTTCTCCAAGCGCCTGGTTGAGCTCGGCCAATTCCATATAGGCCGGTGAGCCCAAAAGTGATTCCGCAATTCCGGTGACGACAAGATCGAGCTGAGGCCTGCGCCCCTGGCGCACATCAATCTGGAGAGTCTCGCCAATTTGAATGCTCAGTATGTCGGCGAGTGCTGGCGTCAAAATTATGCCCTCACCCCGCAGCGTCAATGTCTGGCCATTTGAATCCACGGCCCGAAATAGCCGCGCATCTGGCGGAACGCCGTAAATTCCGCCGCGATAGGTATGGTTTCCATTGCGCAGAAAGGCCGCCACGGTCCTGGAGGCTTCAACCTCGATCACGCCCTCCAGATTGGAGAGCGCGTGCAATGAGCGGTCCGACAAGGCGTCGATATAACTGACCGAAATATCACTGCGATCAATCACACTAAACGTCGTATCCACCGTCTCATCAAAACCGGCGAGTACAGACAGCATGCCTGCTGATAGTGCCATGCCAGCCGAGACACCGGCGATCGCCCCGATCGAGCGACCAGGGTGGCGAATAATTCGCCGTATCACCATGCGCGAAGGTTGATCCAAAATTTTGGTGATAAATGCGCTGATCCGATTCATGCCGCGATAATCCGGCGGCGTTGGTGGCCGCATGGCGACGGCTGGCGTGAGGGAGAAAATTTGCCGCAATGCGAACAATCCACCAAAGGCGGCAGCCCCCACACTGGCTGACACCGCAATAAGGAAGGAGGCCGGATCAATCTCGAAAACGAGGAAGGGAAATTTGTAGTACTGGACATAGACGCCAATCAATCCAGCTCCAGCGGCGAGGCCCAGAAGGCATCCCAGGAATGCGCCGCCGACAGCAATTGCCAGAATCAATTTGAAGTAATGGCCGGTCACCTCCGCATTGGTGTATCCGAATGCCTTGATCAACCCGATTTGCTGGCGTTCGGCCTGCAGCAGTCGCGTAATTACGATGTTGAGCAGGAAAGCTGCAACGGCAAGAAATATTGGGGGCACGCCGGCGCTCGAAGCCCGCAAACCGGAAATTTCCTCTGATATGAAGCGATCGGAAAACTGATCTTCCAGACCGTAAGCGCCGACCGCTCCATAATCATCCAGCAATCGATCAACGGCGTCCAATACCGCGGGCAAGTCGGATTCGTTTCCGATATCGAGCAAGGCTTCGTTGAAGGCGCCGTCCAGATCATAGGCCGCCCCCATGGCGCTCCGACTCATCCAGATGACGCCAAAGCGGGAATCATCGGGAACCAGTTCGCCGGGCGCAGTTGTGTAGAGAAATTCAGGGGCCTGGGCGATGCCGACAATAACAAACGACCGCCGTGCCCCATGCATGGTCGCCGACAACCTATCGCCGGGCTCAAGCCCGTGAGCATTGGCAAAACTATTCAGAAGGAGAATTTCATCGGTACGTCGGCGATCTATCCACCGACCAGCGGATAGATAAACAGCATTGAGTCGCGGTTCGCCAAAGTCCGGAAGCGACACGGCGCGCGCTTGAACCGGCAGTTCGCTGCCTGGCATCTCAATCAGGGCACCGCCGGCAATTCGCCCCTCAACCGCCGAGACGCCATTAATCGCCGCCAATTGTGCCAGAACTCGATCCGGCGCACGAACAACCGGGGCAAATACGTCTGACATACGGTAGCGCTCATAATAGGCGCGCCGGGTTTCTTCTAGCGATTCCACCAGTCCAGACATCATCACCAGTAGCATCACGCCGACAGCGACAACCAGCCCAATGGCCAGACCCTGCGTGCGCATGCGCCAAAGGTCTCGCAGTAGTTTTCGATCCAGCGGACTCACCACTTGATCTCCGAGGGCTCAAGTTTTTCGCCATTTCGGATGACTTGGCGGATCGCTCCGTCGGAAAAATGAATGACCCGATCTGCCATTTGAGCCGTTGAAGACGCGTGCGTAACGATGAGAACCGTCGCGCCCAATTTTTCATTCACGGTTTTGAGAGCTGTGAGCACCGTTCGCCCAGTTTCGGAATCGAGCGCACCGGTAGGTTCATCGCAGAAAAGTACCGTCGGGTTTTTCGCTATCGCGCGGGCAATCGCGACGCGTTGCTGTTCGCCTCCGGAGAGTTCTGATGGAAAGTGATTTGCCCGATTTGTCAGGCCAACCATCGCCAGCGCCTCGCCCGGCGTCATGGGATCATTTGCGACCTCGGTGACGAGCTCGACATTTTCCCGTGCCGTCAAGCTGGGCATTAAATTGTAGAACTGGAAAACGAACCCGACATGATCGCGCCGATAGCGCGTCAATTGCCGGTCACTCATCGACGTCAATTTCTGATCCTGAAACCAGGCATCGCCGTCGCTTGCCCGGTCCAGACCACCGATTATGTTCAACAGCGTGGATTTCCCGCTGCCTGATGGACCGAGCAGGACGACAAATTCACCTTCCGGAATATCCAGATCAACACCGCGTAGGGCGTGAACCGCTGCGTCTCCGCTTCCATAGATCTTTGTTAATCCACGAGTTTTGAAAGCATTTTCAATCACAGGGCGCGTTTCCATGCACAATCAACTACAGGCGTGCGGCCGGGGCCGGCGGTTACTTTATGACATATAAAGCGGGATTGCTCGCTGCTACATTGCATCGCGAGCGCCCTCACCTAAGGCCATACACTCACGATGCCGTAAATGATGCGGTTATCCGGCTCATCGGATCCCATTGCTCTGACAAGGAAAAGCTCTTAGAATTAGTCCTTTAGGACTGGAGATTGGACGCAGATGCGCGAAAACGAACCCGCACTTTGGCGCTCCTCCTTGCCGCAGCCGCAAAGCGAAGATCACAAGTATTCACGTGGTGTGTCCCGGATTGTCGGGGCTCCGGAAATGACCGGAGCCACACGGCTGGCGGCGACGGCCTGTGCCCGAATTGGCTGCGGACTGGTTGTCGTTGGCTGTACGCCAGCCACCTATGATATCTACCGGACCACATTGCCGGCGCATATCGTTGTGAAACCGGACCCGGCCTGGCAGGACAGCAGGATCACCGCGACCCTGCAGGGACCAGGCGGCATGCCCGGCGCGCTGCTGGACGTCGACCATCCGCAAGTGCTGGATGCCGGTGCCCTCCATGCAAATTCAATGTCGCTCGGGTCTTGCACGGTCATTACCCCGCATGAGGGTGAGTTCGGCCGCTTGTTGCCGAATTTTCAGGGGGATCGCAATGTTCGGGTTCTGGCCGCAGCGCGTGAGATGGGATGTTTTGTGGTCCTTAAGGGACATGAAACGCTGATTGCAGCTCCCGACGGGCGCTGCGTGATAAATACAAACGCTCCACCCACACTGGCCACGGCCGGTTCCGGCGATGTTCTGTCAGGCTTGATTGCAGGCTTGCTGGCGCAAGGGATGGAACCATTCGATGCAGCCTGTGCCGGGGTCTGGATCCATAGTGAAACGGCGCGGATGGCCGGAGCAGGTCTTGTGGCGAGCGATTTACCGGATCTCATTCCCGAAGTGTTGGGCGAATTTTATTTGTAGGTGGAGTGCCGTCATCGGTCGTACCAAGACAGGCCCTATCGTGTGCAATAAAAGGATTTAGGTTAGGGTCTACCCAAAGGCATTCACGATGCCTGAGCTGGAGAATGTATGCAGACTAAACTAACCTTCCTCGGCGGTGCCGGAACGGTCACCGGTTCAAAATTCCTCATCAACGACGGTGACAAGCAATGGCTGGTTGATTGCGGCCTGTTTCAAGGCCTGCGAAAACTGCGTCGGCGTAATTGGGAAACCTTTCCAATCGCGCCCGACACGATTGATGGCGTTTTCCTGACGCATGCCCATCTGGACCATTCCGGATATCTGCCTGTCTTGGTGCGGCGCGGGTTTAAGGGCCCAGTATATTGCACCGCCGCCACGCGCGATCTTTGCGGAATCCTTCTGTCAGACAGCGGATATCTTCAGGAGCGCGAGGCCGAACATGCCAACCGGCACGCCTATAGTCGTCATCACCCAGCCAAGCCTCTGTACACAAAAGAACACGCCGAGGCGGCGATGGACCTGTTTGAGCCCGTCCAGTTTGGCCGTTCGATCGATCTGACGCCTTCATCGCAGGTACAATTCGTTCCGGCAGGTCATATTCTCGGTGCTGGCATTATCCGGTTTTCCCTGAGCAACGGGCATAGCATCGTATTTTCCGGCGATCTTGGCCGCCCGGGAAGCTCTACCATGCCGGACCCAACAATTATTCGGAAGGCAGACTATCTTGTCGTTGAATCGACGTATGGAAACCGGCAGCACGATCACACACCGGCGCTGGAGGCGCTTGCTTCTGCCATCAACCAGACGGTCGAGCGGGGCGGCACTTTGCTGATCCCGTCATTTGCCGTCGGACGTGCGCAATGGTTGCTGCACGCATTGTGGACTCTCAAGCGAGAGAACAAGATCGGTCATGTTCCGATCTTCCTCGACAGCCCGATGGCGATTAATGCGAGCGATATTTTTTGCGAACACTCTGGCGACCACCGCCTGACACCCGCCGAGTGTCGAGCGGCCTGCAGCGTCGCGACCTATGTCCGGGAGACTGAGGGCTCAAAAGAACTCGGCACGAATGCGATGCCTAAGATCATTATATCGGCGAGTGGTATGGCGACCGGCGGCCGAATTCTCCATCATCTCAAACATTATCTTCCGGATGCGCGCAACACCGTGCTTTTTGCCGGGTTTCAGGCCGCTGGGACGCGTGGTGCGAAGCTGGTTGACGGTGCCAGGGTCGCACGCATTCACGGCAAGGATATCCCGGTAGAGGCGGAGGTCGACAAGCTCGATATGCTCTCAGCACACGCTGATGCCGATGAAATCCTGGACTGGCTTTCACATTTCGAGCAGCCACCTCGAAAAACCTTCATCACGCACGGAGAGCCATCCGCCAGCCAGGCATTGCGCGAAAGAATTGAGTTAGAGCTGGGGTGGTCATGCCAAATACCCGAACTTGGGGAAATGGCGCAGCTGACATGACAAAGCCTCCCCGCAAACAGGCCTCTAGTTTGGGCACCGACTTGCAATTGGCCGCCAACGCGTTGCGGCTCAAACGCCTCGGAATCGATACGCACCAGGAAGCCGTCATCTATATGCGCGAAGATAGCCCAATCTGTCGTGCTGAAGGGTTTGCCGGTCAGACGCGGATCCGTGTCGAGAATGCAGCAGGAAAAGTCTTGGTTGCGACACTCAATCTCGTCACGACTGAACTGCTCGCACGAGGCGAAGCCGGCTTGTCGGAAATGGCCTGGTCCAGCCTGGATGCCCGCGAAAATGATCTCATCCGGGTAAGTCATCCACGGCCGGTCGAGTCCCTGGGGCATCTGCGGTCAAAGATTTTTGGTGAGGGGCTTAATGAGCAGAACCTGACCGCTATCGTGACCGACATTCGAGCCGGCCGCTACTCCGACATAGAACTCTCGGCCTTCGTCACAGCCTGTACGGCTCACGCTTTGGACCTGGAAGAAACTGTTGCAATGACCAAGGCAATGGTCGCATCGGGAGAGAAACTCGATTGGGGGCATCGCCCAATTGTCGACAAGCACTGCGTCGGGGGGCTCCCGGGAAACCGGACCACTCCAATCGTGGTCGCAATCGCGACGGCGGCGGGCTTAACGATGCCCAAGACATCGTCACGCGCGATCACCTCACCCGCTGGCACGGCGGACGTCATGGAGACGCTCGCTCCCGTTGCGCTTGACCTCGCCACCATGCGGCGAGTGGTCAATGATGTCGGCGGATGTATTGCTTGGGGTGGTTCAGTCAATCTTAGTCCTGTGGACGATGTTTTGATCCGGGTTGAGCGCGCGCTGAATATCGATGGCGATGGACAATTGGTGGCCTCCGTTCTGTCCAAAAAGGTCGCAGCGGGGTCGAGTCATCTGGTTTTGGACATTCCCGTTGGCCCAACGGCGAAAGTCCGTGATGTTGCCCACGCGAAGAGACTTAGTCAGCGCCTGTCCTCGGTGTCTGCTGTTGTTGGCCTCAACGTCCGAATCCGACTGACCGACGGGCAACAGCCGGTTGGGCACGGGATCGGTCCGGCCCTTGAGGCTCGTGATATTCTTGCCGTGCTACAGCGCAAACCGTCGGCCCCATCCGACCTGGAGGAGCGTGCGCTTCAGCTCGCAGGTGATCTGCTCGAGCTATCGGGGACCGCGGCTGATGGCGCAGGAACTGTGATGGCCCGGGGCATTCTTGATGACGGACGCGCCTGGCAGTCCTTCGAGAGCATATGTGAGGCTCAAGGCGGCATGCGTGCGCCACCCGTGGCCGCTCAGCGCCACCCCGTCTTCGCCTCGCGAAACGGATTTCTCACAGGAATAGACAATCGCC
Source organism: Maricaulis sp. (assembly GCA_029251785.1). Taxonomy (GTDB): domain Bacteria; phylum Pseudomonadota; class Alphaproteobacteria; order Caulobacterales; family Maricaulaceae; genus Maricaulis. The sequence goes on from JAQXCQ010000027.1 coordinate 15,744, forward strand.
GGCTCGCGAAAATCGCCAAACTTGCCGGCGCCCCGTTCGAACCGGCTGCCGGGCTCGACCTTCATCTACGGATCGGTAGCCGTGTGAGCACAGAAGCGCCCCTGTTCACCCTGCACGCACAATCCATCGGTGAACGCGATTATGCGCTCGAATATCTTGAGACCCAGCCAAATATTTTCACCATTGAGGATGAAGCATGCCCCCGTTGATAGTCGCCCTACCGGGATCCGAACAACTCGCTGACCAACTGGCCGAGCGGATGGAGGCCGATCGAGGGGGCGTTTTCGTGAAGTCATTTCCCGACGAGGAAAGTTATATTCGCCTCGAAAACGATGTGGCTGGTCGTGATGTTTTACTCGTCTGCACACTGGACCGACCTAATCGAAAAATTCTGCCCCTATGCTTCACAGCGGCGGCGGCCAAGGAGCTTGGCGGACGTTCGGTCGGCCTGGTGGCCCCCTATCTGGCCTATATGCGGCAGGATATTCGCTTCAAACCGGGCGAGGCTGTGTCATCCAGCAATTTTGCACGGATTATCGAGCCCTGGTTCGACAGGCTGGTGACCATCGACCCCCACTTGCACCGGAACGCAACCCTGTCGGCAGTTTATACGATCCCCAATACTGTTCTTCATGCGGCCGATTATCTGGCGGACTGGATCGCTACCAATATTCCAGATCCGATCCTGGTCGGACCGGATGAGGAAAGCCGTCAATGGGTCTCCGCCGTGGCACAAAGAGCCTCCGCTCCTTTCGTCGTACTGGAGAAGATCAGACGCGGTGATCGCGACGTTGAAGTTTCGGTCCCGGACGTCGAGCAATGGAAACATCGCACCCCCGTCCTCATCGACGACATTATATCAACAGCCAGAACCATGATTGAAACAGTGGGGCATATTCGGCACGCAGGCCTGTCAGCGCCGGTTGCGATCGGCGTGCACGCGGTGTTCGCCGGAGACGCCCATGACGCCCTCCAAAAATCTGGCTGTTCGCGCATCGTCACAACCAACACGATCTCACATCCCACAAACGCCATCGACATCACACCGCTTCTGGCGAAGGGTTTAGGATCACAACCCGCCTGCGAGCGATAACAAAATCCGTGGCGATCTGACAATTCGACGTCGGGCCGCTACGTCAAATCGAGCCTGCTTGAACGGAATCTCCCATTTTATGGTTTTATTGATGCGGGACTCGTTCGCGTTAATCTGAGAGCACCCCCTGCCGCAGGCCCGCTCGAATTCGTCGTCTCGAAACGGGGTTTCCTATTGTAGGTCAATGACATTGACTCGACACTCGAAAGTTATGATCGTTGGAAACCATGCCGGGCAGTGCGCGTGGGGAACCTGACGAATGATCCTCGCCACCGACGACCTGCCGGAACTGGGGAACCGAAACCATGAGTGATTTTGAACTGGCCCTACTGTTTTCAGAGTTCCTGAATACAGCCAATTTTGTCTTCAGCAATTTTATGACGATGGTGTTCGCCATGCTGACCGCGAGTTATTTTCTCGCCCACCGCATGGGGCGCTGGGTCGCGGCACTGTTTCTCGGACTATTCTCCATTGGGGCTCTGATGGCCGGGTCCGGCGTGCTGTTTGCGTTCACCGACTTCGCCAACCTCGGAGCGCATATTCACGCGCAAGCCGCGGCGACGCCCGGCGACCTCGCCTGGCTCGGCCCGGCTGGCCCCGGCGGTGAAAACATGGACCGCATGTCTACTTTTGTCGCTGTCATGATTGCCACGACCTATGTCGGCGCAATCGGATTTTTCTTTGTCGTCCGGCATAACCGCATTCATGCAAAGTCCGAGACCGACAAAAACCCGGCCGACGTCGCTGACGACGCTGACGGGGCTGACGGGGCTGACGAATGATCCTCGCCCGTATCAGTCGGGCGATCCGCGAACAAAATTGGTTCGCTGTCGCCATCGAGTTATGCGTCGTGGCGGCCGGCGTGGTGATCGGATTTGGCGTGACCGGCTGGGCCGAACGGCAAGCCAACCAAACACGCGGCGACCTTTATCTTGAGCGTCTGGTGGCCGACATGGGAGAAAACCGGCGACGTTTCACCGATGCCCGTGATTTTCGCATGCAGGTGCGCGAAAAGGGTGTGGAAGCCCTCACCTATGCCAATGGCTCGCGGCAGCCGAGCGAACCCTGGCGCGTGGCTGTCGCCTATTTCAACGCCAGTCAGGCCGGTGGAGCCGAAGGTGTGGACGCAACTTATCGAGAAATGGTCGCCACCGGAGATTTGCGACTATTGACCGATCTTAATTTGAGGGGCCGTCTTTCGGCCTATTACAGCAATTCCGGATTCGCTCGGATCACAGATGAATTGCCAGGTTATCGAGAGGATGTCCGGGCGATTATCCCCCTCACGATACAGAGCTATATCTGGGAAAACTGCTATGAATCCGTCTCCGGCCGTATCCAGCGTCTGCGCGATTGCGACGCCCCCGCTATCGTGGAAGCTGAGCTTGCGTCTCTGGCGTTGAGATTGATACAGGACGAATCCCTGAACGGGCGCCTGCGCTATTGGGTGTCGACACAGTCTGCGGCCATCAGTATTCACGAACACCAGATTACCATGACCAACGACATGCTTGAACGATTGCAACAAGCGCGCGGGGCAAACGGAGGCGGTCAGTGAGCTGCCTGCCTTCGCTATTTCGGGCCAGAGCTTCAAGATGAGTTTCAAGTCACGGGTCGTTTCTCAAACCGGATACGTATCGCATAATATAAGGTCCAAAGGACGACTGCGATCACTGGTATCGACAAGACGAGCTCATGGCGCATAGCCTCCGGCAGAACGTGGTTGTTTCCGAAGAAAAAGATCCCCGTCGCGAGAAAGAATGCGAACCCCATGCGCCAAAGATAGCGGATGATCCGGTTTTTCGTTTGAGAAGACCAATTGAACGCAAACGCGGCATCCAGCAGCATCATTAGGAAGGTCAATCCTGCCAAAATCAGAAATGCTTCAGCTGGTAAACCATTTAGGAGACCATCGGGCATTTTTGCGGCTTTGAGGCCGCCCCACACAGCCCCGCTGACAATTACGCCGGAGAAAACAACGCCATATCGCGTCACAAATCGACCGAGACGCGTTTCAAGACGCACGGCGCTCCAAGCGGTGACAACGGCATGGAAGGCGATTGCCGCTAGAAAGATGGCGAACAGAATTCCACGCTCGAGACTGAGCCAAAGGCCGCTAAAGGTCAGCAATAACATGCTGCTCAAGAAGACAAGTCCGGCCTTGCGATGAAGCCAATGACCTTTTCGCGAGATCAGGGCTGAGAAACCGGCACCCATCGCGGTGCACCCAATCCAAAAATGAACGGTTCCGAGCAATGTCGACGCGATCATGACGCAGCCGCTTCCGAAGGTGCAGGCTTACGCCTTAAGGTCCACACCAGCCAAAACAGCATCGACAAAAAGATCACGAGTTCTGGAAGCGATAGAATGCCAGAATTTCGGATCATCTCCGGGAAAGCCGAGGCCCCTGGGCCCGTAAACGCGGAGCCCGCGGCTATGAAGAAACCAAAACACATCCGCCAAAGGTGACGGGCGATGCGATGCGGATTGCCTAACGGCTTTCTCCAAATCAAACTGACATCGCATGCAGCCGCCATGAAGGCCATTGCGGCAAGGAAGAAATAGTCGTCAGCCGGAAAACCAAATGCAATGCCGCCTGGCTGCGCCAAGGCGTGAGAACCGATGGCCACGAGGGCGATGACATTGAGGAAATTGGCACTATTTATTGCCACGTGGACCCCGTTGCCGCGCGGGGCGCGTAGCGTGAGCAAGCTACTACCAATAAGCGTCACGCTTAGAATGCCCGCATGGAATGTGATATAAAATTGATCCGCCTTGAACAGCCCGAGCCCCGCGCCGATGATGGAAGACAAAATCATCGAGACGGCAAAGACGCGGCCACTCCAAATATGCACGGAATGACCTTTTCGTGCAGCAAGCGCGGTCGCGCCCGCGAGCACGGCAATTGTGCCGGTTGCTATATGTAAAATCGTGAACAGGGTTTCAGCGGATAGCATCATTGAGCCTTCCCAAACGCACAGTTGGTTTCAATTCCGAAGCTTCTGAAGCCGCTTCGGATTGTGTTCCAACATGAATTGGCGAGCCTGTCGTCCGCGCCGGACGGCGTGGACATTTGAACTACGCTTGGAGTTTGAGGCTCTTGCGAAATTGCGACGGGGTCATATCGAAATTGGCCTTGAACGCTTTGTAAAACGTGGTTCTGGAGTTGAACCCTACTTCGAGGGATATCTCCAAGACAGAAGCAGCGGAATTTGCCAACAGACTGCGCGCCTCCTTGACCCGCCATTTCGCAACGAAATCAAAAAAGGTGATTTCTAGATGCTCGTTCAGGGCCTGCGAAACTGAGTTCGGAGCGGCATGTATATGGTCGGAGAGTTTGCTGAGTGACAGGGTCGGGTCTCGGTACAGGCACTTCTCCGACATCGCAGTTGTAAGCTTTGAAGCGATCCGCTCCTTGTCCGATTGCGAGAGCGCGGACTTTAAGTATTTTTCACCGGGCTCAGAGGCCAGTGGCGGCACGGCGCTTTCACCGGACGGTTTCATTGCGGCGAGCTTTGGTTGCGGTGTATCGGCATTTGCGGAGAGCAATAATATAATTCCGGCTGTGGCGATGAGTATAACCTCGCCGGGGAAGATCATTTCAAGTCCGATATTATCGCTGATGAGAGCGGCCGCTACGATCGCCCAGAGCGCAAAAATGCCAAGCGCTAGGGCTTCGACCCATCGCAGCTCAAATTGCCGTGTGTTTGACAGATGGTTTTTAAGCGTCCGTCTGAACCGGCTCAGATCTCGAAGGATTCCAAACATATAGAATGCCGATCCAAGGGCAGCGAGGAGCACCAGGCCAAAAGCCGCGATCGCAAGTAATGCGGGCAATGCCCCGCCCGGGAGGTCGCCTCGAACAAGCATCTGATTTCGGGCCTCCGTCGGAAGCCACCAGAAACCCAACATCACCATCCCACCCAGGATCGGCAGACTGGCATGCTTTACGCCTAAGAAGGACGCGCGATCAGCACGCATCCGTGTGCCGACATAATCATAAAGTGCGACCGGAACGAGGAGCAGCACCGGGAGCATCGCCGGCAAATAAAATGCATAAAGCGAAGGCGCCAATTCAAGCGCTAAGGGTAGTCCGCAAAGCATCGCCAGCAAGCTCAAAACGACACATAGCCTTAGGACGGATCGTATGAGATTTTTGCCACTTAACTGCGCGACTATGCCGTGCAAGACAAGGCCAATTGAGAATGCGGAGAGCGCCACCATACTCGCTGAAACCATTTATCGCCTGCCCCTCGCGCTCGGGTCCTGTCAGATCAAACTTGCATGAATGACGAAACTCGGTTTCGTGGGGTTTTTCAAGAGGTCGTCGGGGACCATCCGCGTTTCGCTGGTGGCTTATGATCGTTTCTCGCTTTCGCGGCGAATCCTCGGGGAGTTGCCGCTCGAACGCGGCTACCGCACAGCCGCCATGACATACATCGGTTACCCCGGCTACCGAGAGACCCCGAACTGGCTCAATAATCGGGCCTATCCAACAGCGGCCGACCAAGTGGCAGCAGCTTGCCACCTCGGGTTTGGCGGACCAATGTGTTCACAGACCCGCTAAAGCCGTTGCCTATTTTTTGAGAGCCTGCTTGAGGTCGCGACGAGGGATTTCTTTCCTGCGGTCGGGATTTGCGGTAGAATTGGGGAGAATGGGGCAACACGGGAGTGGCCGACATGTTTATTCTTCGAAAGTTAGTATTCGCGGTGATTTTGTCGACCGTGCCGGGAATTGCCCTGGCTCAAACGCCTCCTTCCGTCACAATTTTGCGCGTCGACGCGCAACAAACACCTGAGTTGCGTGATCAAGTTTCGGCCCTTGCAGCCAGGCGCGGTGTCGGCAGTGTTCGGGTCGCGGACGTTTCAGTCCAAGCGCTCCGGAATGCCGAAATTGGTCAGGTTTTGAATATCCAACTCGCTCCAAATCGCCAAGTATCAGCACAGGCCTTGTCTTTGGTGCCCGGGAGTGGCGAGCGGTCTATCTGGACGGGTGAAATTTCTGGCACAGATGAGTTTCCGCCAGGCTTGGCGACTCTTGTGCTGAATGGGGACAATGTCACTGGCTCGGTCCGGACACCAGACGGGCAGCTATATCGGCTCCGCCCACTGGGAAATGGGCAGACCGCCATTATTGAGATGGACTATGCCCGTATGCCTCAAGACCATCCCCCGGAGATTAGCCCCGACCGTGATGATTCCGGTGGCAATGATACCGGAAATGGTGGCTTGCGGCCGCAAAGACTGGACTCTCCGCGGATCGATCCCCAACGGTTACAACAACGCAGAGTGCCGCAAGGGACCAGAGCAATCGAAACGCCAACCCCTCAATTGCGAGCGCTGCCCGGGCGACGCATTGATCCCCAATTGCTGCAGAGGGTTGAACGGCCAGCCTTTACCCGGCTTGAGGCGCGCCATCAGGACTGGACCGACCTGATTTCGGTTTTAGTCATTCCCACAATCGACGTTTTGGTTGCCTACACTGAAGACGCCGAACTCGTATCAGGGGATATTGAGGCACTCATCGACCTGGCCATTGCCGAAACAAATGCATCCTTCATGAATTCCGGAGTATGGGCGCGTGTCCGTCTCGCAGGGACGATGCGAGTCAATTATAATGAGAGCGGCCGGAGCTACACGACAATACGCGACCATCTTGTCAGTCGAGGCGACGTTTATCTGAGTCGCGTCCATAGACGCAGAAATCGTACAAATGCTGATGTTGTGGCGCTGATCATCGATCAGGATGACTATTGCGGCAAGGCGGGTGGAATTGGCGTAGACGAAGAAGACGCTTTTACGGTCGTACATTGGGACTGCGCCACAGGATATTATAGTTTCGGCCATGAAATCGGCCACTTGCTCGGCGCTCGCCATGACATCGATACCGATGACACCGACACACCCTATGATTACGGGCACGGCTTTCGCTATCCGCGCAATTCGGGCGGTTGGCGCACTATAATGGCGTATAATTGCGCCTCTGACCGCTGCAAACCGCGATTGCAATATTGGTCAAACCCCAATGTCGAATACAATAGGATCGACATGGGTAGCGCGGATGAAAACAATCGCCGCGTGTGGAATAACGAAGCGGAGCGCCTGGCCGATTTTCGATAATTGGGGCGTGTCGGATCGCAGCCGAATCCCACGATTTCTCCACGCGGCTTGACCTCTGACGTATGGCGAATGGGACTTGCCAGCGACGGGCAAATGCGGCTTCTGTGCTAAATTGACAACGACGGACAGGGCACAAACGATGGCCAACATTTTCGACGTGGCAAAGAAGGCCGGCGTTTCGATAAAGACCGTGTCCCGTGTCCTCAACAACGCTCCCAATGTGCGACAGGCGACACAGGACAAGGTCAGAGCGTCGATGATGGCTCTGGACTACCAACCCAGCAATGCCGCTCGAGAATTACGGAGCGGTCGATCGAAATCCATTGGAATCTTGCTGGGCGATCCCAGTTCCGGCTTCCAGGCTCGTCTGCATCATGCGGCGCTACAAGCGTGCAGTGACGCCGGCTTTTTCCTGACAGTCGGCCTGTTTGATGAATCGGCCGATGATTGGGCGGGGCAGCTGGATGATTTTTTATCTCGGTCGCGAGTTGAGAATATGATCTTGGTTCCGCCACTGTGTGACTCTGAAGTCCTGCATGCCCATATGCGTGACCGAGGCATTTCATTTGGACTAATCTCGCCCTCCCGCCCAGTGCCGGATGCTTATTCAATTGGCATGGACGAACAGCAGGCCGCCTTTGATATCACGATGCACCTCATTCGGATGGGACATCGGCAAATTGGCCATATTACCGGCCCGACCGGACACGTTGCGACCGGCTTGCGCCTCGCTGGCTATCAAGCCGCTCTCGCTGAATCTGGCATTCAACCCAATCCTGATTGGGTTAGGCCTGGTAAGTTCCACTTCCGGGATGCACAAATTTGCGCCGAGCGTATGCTGGCTAACCGCGAGGAAAGACCGACCGCAATTTTTGCAGCCAATGACGAAATGGCGGCAGCTGTCTGCTTTACAGCCAATAGTCTGGGGCTCGATGTGCCGCGCGATTTGTCGGTTGTTGGCTTCGATGATGTCGCCATTGCCACCACTATCTGGCCCCCTTTAACGACTGTCGCGCAGCCGTTTAATGCAATGGCTGATGCGGCAATACGCTTGCTTGTAAACCGTCCTTCCGAGACCAGGTCGCCTCCAGATTCCAGCATTCTACAGCTGGAGTATCAACTCAAAATTCGAAGTTCCGCAGCGCCACCGATCCATCAGTGACCCTTTGCCTATAATGAAATCAAGAATTTGACACACAAATGACAAGGTTGGACATTTTCAATTGACAAGGTTGGACATTTGTTGCTCCATAAGCGGGAGGGGCGAAATATCGCCATACATGTAATTGGGGAGAATTTGCAATGCGCCAGCTTAAGCTGAAAAATCGGGCTTTGAATTCAGCATCGAAACTCGTCTGGGCTTCATTGCTCGCCATGCCACTCGCACTGGCACCAGCCACCCACGCGCAGGACACGCGCGACGAGGCGGATGCAGAAGCATCGCAACAATCCTCTACGTCTGTACCTGACGTGATCGTGGTGACTGTTGAGCGCCGTGAAACGTCACTCCAGGACCTGGCGGGCACAGCGACCGCTTTTAGTGGAGAGGATATGCGTATGCTGGGTCTGCAGAATTTCGCAGACCTCAACGGGCGCTATCCCGGCCTACAGGTTGGCAATAATCAGGGTAATATCGAAGTCTTTATTCGCGGCGTCGGTTCCACCAACAATACAGAACTGGGTGAGCCGGCAGCAGCGACGCATATGGACGGGATCTATATTCCGCGCCCCAGCGGATTTGGTTCGGCCTTCTTTGATATCCAGCGCGTAGAAGTGAATGTCGGTCCGCAAGGCACGTTACGCGGTCGAAATGCTACCGCCGGTTCTGTGAATGTTATTCCATGGGGCCCGGGCTTGGGCATCTTTGATGCCTCTGCGGAAGTTGGTATCGGCAATTTTGGTGAATACTCCTTCGAGGGTGTCGTCAATGTCCCGGTCACGCAGAATTCAGCCTTCCGTCTCGCGGCTTACCGCATGGAACACGATTCCTATTACACCAATATGTCGCCCACGAGTGCCGAACTGGGCGTTAGCGTTCCAACCGCAGAATCCGAAGGCATTGGTGTTGCCGAAGCTGCGGAAAATTTTGGCATTCGCGGCAGCTATCTCATCGAACCAAATAGCCAGTGGCGCGTAACGCTAACCGCGGATTGGCTGTCGGAAGGCGGTTCCGGTTATACGGGAACCAATTACGCCAATCCGTTGGGCAATGGTGTGACGCCCGATCAGATTTCCGACCCACGCCGCGTCATTGGTCGCGCGATGACGCCTGAGCTCGACACGGATCATTGGGGCTTGCGGGCGCATGTCGAATATGAGGGTGATTGGTTTAATTTTGAATACATCGGTGGCTACCGTGATCTCGTCTATGACTACATGGCTGCCACACCGCTTTCGCCCTATTACCCAGGCGTTATCGACACACTTCGCAACCCGTCTAACGGAAACCTCGACGAAGCGTTCGACAATTTCTCCCTGTTCCAATCAGTCACAGATTCTGAAACGCAAGTTCACGAAATCCGTTTCTTCAACGAAACCGATGCGGGCCTGATCTGGAATGTCGGCGCGTTCCTGTTTGAGGAAGACCAGCGTACATTCCTGGGCGCGACAGGAGACCGGGGCTTATTCTTCTCGGGCCTTGAGTTTAACCAGCGAACCAATACCGAAGCGTGGGCGGCCTATGCGGACGCCACCTTCCCCGTCAACGATCGCTTCCGGGTTACCGGTGGCCTGCGCTATTCCAGCGAAGAAAAACGACGTCGTGGCGTGAATGCTCGCTATGGCTTCGCAATTGGCGGCTCGGGCTTCTCCTGCTGCGGCGGCGTTCGGGTGGGTACAGAAGGGTTCCAATTTAACGTATTTGACCGAACAATTTTCAATCCTGATACGGATGGCGATGGCCTGACCAGCGATCAGGAAGTGCTTGATTTCTACTTTGACGGCGTCGCCAATTTCGGTGCACGCGACAATGTTGACGACATCTTTGCCAACGGCATCATCCCCGGTGGTGCTGTTGCCGGCCCGCCTTGTGTAGACACCATCGCCGGTGACTTTTGGGCTTGCCCAAGCACAACGGACGGCATCCCTTGGGATGACTTCGTAGCGGGCCGCTACTCCTTTGCTGTCCCGTTCCAGGGACAAATTGCCCCTCAGAACGGCTTTGCCGAATTCAACTTTGTCGATTGGCGTTTACGGGCAGAATATGATCTCACCGAAGACAATCTGCTCTACGCCTCTGCCAGCAGTGGCCACAATGGCGGCGGATTCAACGACAACTTGCCATCGGTAACGGGCATCACGATCGATGTTGGCGGCGGCGGAAGCTCACCGTATGACACCTCGGAACTTGCTCCGACATTCAATGAGGAAAGCGTCATTGTCTACGAAATCGGCTCGAAGAACGAATTCGAGACACAATACGGACGAGCGCATTTCAACGTTTCTGCTTTCTATTACGATTACAGCGACATCATCCAGAATGTCTTGCTTTCTGTTGGCCAAATCCTCGACGGTGAAGGCCTAGATACGACCGGCGCGCAGCCGAATGAACTCGGCCTCGTGGTCAATTTCAATTTTAACGCATCGGATGCCGAAATCTTTGGTGCCCAATTCGAAGCCGGATTTGACCTGCCAGCCAATTTGCGCTGGGACGGCACGCTCCTGTGGATGCCGGAAGCCCGAATTCAGAACTCGGAATTGATCGCGGATTCTCGCTTCCAGGCCGATGTGGCACCCGCGCAAGCCATTCCACAATCTATCGACGGTTTCCGACTGCGCCGAACGCCGGAAATTAGCATTCAAACATCGCTCAGCCAGCGCCTTAGCTTCGATCAGGGTGACGCGGATTGGATCGTCTCTCTTGGTTATCGGACCGAACAACATCAGGATATTTTCAATGGTGTGATTTACCCGGAGTTTGACAACACAACCGACAACGCTCTGCGCCTGAATGATCTGGTCGAAGGATATATGACGGTGGATGCCGGCGCCGGATTCAACCCGGGTGGCAATGATAACTTGAGGTTTGAAGCCTATGTTCAGAATCTGACGGATGAACAACGCGAGCAGGCGATCATCATCACTCAATTCGATAATACCCGGTTCTTCAGTCGCCCGCGCACCTATGGTGTTCGTTTCCGGTGGCGCCGCTAGGCTAGAGCCAGAGTCTGAGCCATTATCCGAGCCTGCGGGAGAGGATCTATGAAGACCATCATTTCAATGGCACTCGGGATCGCCCTGGCGATCCCGGCTCTTGCCTCATGCCAAGTCGAACCCGTCAGTGTCGATACAACAGATTGGCGACTTGTCTGGGCCGATGAATTTAATGAACCGACAATCGACCTAACACGCTGGACCCACGAAATTGATTGTTGGGGCGGCGGCAATGAAGAGCGGCAATGCTATACTAACTTTGCGCAAAATTCGCGGATTGAAGACGGCCACCTGATCATTCAGGCTCATCTCGGTGAAGCACAAGGCCCCGCGCTTCCTGCCAGGATGCGGGCAAATGCATCCGAAGAAGATGCAGCGGCGACCACGACGCTACCGTTCACTTCAGCGCGGCTGACATCCCGCGGTCAAGGTGACTGGCGCTATGGCCGGATTGAAGTTCGCGCCCGTTTGCCAGAGGGCCAGGGGACCTGGCCCGCGATCTGGATGTTGCCCACCGATGAAGTTTACGGCGGGTGGGCACTGTCTGGCGAGATCGATATTGTCGAGACGGTCAACCTGGGTGAACGGTGCCGAGAATGCCGGGGACGACGCGAAAATCGCATGTTCGGGACCCTGCATTTCGGGGATGCCTGGCCGCAAAACACCTATCAAAATCGCGAAACGACACTGCCCTTTGGCGAGGATGGCGAGCAAATCTTTCATGTTTTTGCCATTGAGTGGACCGAAGGAAAAATTGAATGGTTTTTGGACGGGGAGTCCTATGGCTCTCTCAACCAACGCAATTGGCGCACTGATTCCCCGCTCGCGGACGGTAATCCCAATGCCCCGTTTGATCAGCGATTTCATTTGATCCTCAACCTGGCCGTTGGCGGGCATCTGGCTGAGAGCCGGACCATGGGCGGCGTGCGCGTTGAGGCCTTTCCTCAATCGATGGAAGTCGACTGGGTGCGGGTTTATGAGTGCCCAGCTGATCTGGACACAGCGCGCGCCTGCGCCGATTAAACTCAACTTCTCAGGAAGGTAAGCGGTATGACCGACACCACACGACCCGAAACGCCGCCAGAGGATCGCGTCTCCTTCCTGCATCGACTCGCCTATGGGTCGGGGGCATTTGCAAATAACCTTCTCGCCGGATCAATCGGCGCGATGATGGTGGTTTTAAATATCGGTCTGGGAATGGATCCGGTGCTGGTTGGGCTTCTCGGCGGGTTACCGCGCCTGTTTGACGCCGTCACAGATCCGATCATCGGCTATATTTCAGACAATTTTAGAAGTCGTTGGGGCCGCCGAAGACCGTTTATCTTCATTGGCGCAATTGCCGCGGCCATATCCTTCGGCATGCTGTGGCAACTCCCCGCTGGTCAGACTGAAACCTTCTATTTCTGGTACTTCCTGATCGGTTCTTTCGTGTTCTTCCTGGCCTATACACTCTTCGCCACACCCTGGGTGGCTCTGGGCTATGAGCTCACGCCAGATTATGATGAACGCAACCGATTGATGGGCACCCAAAACTTTATCGCTCAACTCGCCTACTTCATTCCTCCGTGGTTGGTGCTTTTGGCGCAAAACGACACCTTGTTTGACAATATGGTGGACGGCACGTCGGCGATCGCCTGGGTAATTGCCGGTCTTGTAGCGATCTTTGGTATGGTGCCGGCTATATTCCTGCGGGAGCGCATGAAGGATGTCGCGGCCAAGGAACAGGCCGACGCCCTTGGAGGGAAAAGCGGCCTCGGTGCGCGCGTCGTTGATTTCCTCAAGGGCTTCGGGGAAGCACTTTCCTTCCTCCCTTTCCTACGCCTTTGCGTCGCGACATTCCTGGTTTTCAACGGCTTCATCATGATCGCCGCCTTCCAGTTTTACGTGATCGTCTATTATATTTTTGCTGGTGATATTGAGGCCGGGGCCGGACTTGCCGGTGCGTTGGGGACCGTGGGCGTTCTGAGCACATTTGCCGTCGTTGCACTGGTGACCTGGATGGCCACACGGTTTGGCAAGCGACGCACCTTTGCCATTGCGACCGGTATCGCGGCGCTGGGATATGCGCTGAAATGGTTTTGCTATAATCCCGACATGCCGTGGCTGCTGTTTATTCCAACTCCGCTGATGGCGTTTGGTCTGGGTGGACTGTTCACGCTGATGCCGTCGATGATGGCCGATATTGTAGACATGGATGAGGTCAAGACCCATCGCCGCCGTGAAGGAATGTTTGCATCGATCTATTGGTGGGTGGTCAAGCTTGGCCAGGGCGCCGCAACCGCGATGGGTGGATTTCTTCTGGTGACCACCGGTTTTGATGTCGCGCTCGGCGGCGGGCAATCCGAAGATACGCTGTTCTGGTTGCGTGTCTTCGACGTCGTTATTCCTGTGATCTTCTACTTGGGTGCGATCTGGCTCATCGCCACACTTGATGTCAGCCGCGAAAAAGCTGCAGCCGTTCGGGCACAATTGGAGGCGCGTCGTGGTTCGGCGGCTCCGGTGTCGGCATGATGCATCCAATCCTACACATGCGAGGCCCCTCAGATGGCTGATGCTCTGGACCGTGATCATGAGGCGATGCCCGCCTCGACCCAGACGTTCATTGAAACGCTAATCTCACGCATGACGCTGCGCGAAAAGATTGGTCAACTCAACCAGATCAACGCGTCTGAGCCCGATGCAGCGACACTGTATGCTGATGAAGTTCGATGCGGAGGCATAACGGCGATCATCAACCAGGTTGATCGCACGGTTATCGACGCGCTTCAGAAAGTTGCCGTGGAAGAAAGCCGTCTGGGTATTCCTCTTCTGGTGGGGCGAGACGTCATACACGGGTTTGAGACAATTGCCCCTCTGCCGATCGGCCAGGCGAGCAGCTGGAATCCCGACCTTGTCGAGGCCTGCGCTGAACGCGCGGCCCTGGATGCCGGCCGATCGGGGGTGAATTGGACATTCGCGCCGATGGTCGATATCTGCCGTGATCCTCGCTGGGGTCGAGTTGCAGAATGTCTCGGGGAAGATCCGTATCTTGCAGGACAGTTAGGCGCCGCCATGGTGCGAGGCTTCCAGGGACAGGATGTGTCAGATCCGGGTCGAATTGCGGCCTGCGCCAAGCATTTCGTTGGATATGGCGCCTCTGAAGGTGGCCGGGATTACAACACAACCAACATTCCTGAAAATGAATTGCGCAATATTTTTCTGCCCCCCTTCAAGGCCTGCCTTGATGCGGGTGTCGCCAGCATAATGACGTCATTTGGAGACTTTGACGGCGTCCCGGCGACTGGAAATGAATACCTTCTGGATCAAATTCTCCGCCAGGAATGGGGCTTTGACGGTGTGGTGGTGAGTGATTGGGACGCCATTCACCAATTGTGCGTCCATGGCATCACCGAAACGGACTGTGACGCCGCAGAGATGTCGGCGCGTGCCGGTGTCGATGTGGATATGGTCAGCCGTTCCTATTCAGACCATTTGGAGACATTGATTGAATCCGGGAAAGTCAGCCTCGAGCAAGTCGATGGTATGGTTGCTCGCATTCTCGGTTTGAAAGTTGCCCTGGGATTATTCAACGATCCGTATCGACGTGTTGGTGAAGAAACGACCTCATCTCGCAATCGCGGGCTCGACCTGGTCAAACAGGCCGCTATCGAGAGCGTGGTTCTCCTGAAAAATGATGAGCGCCAACTTCCGCTAACGACGTCTAAGCTCAACTCCCTGGCCGTCATCGGACCGATGGCCGATGCACCTATGGACCAGTTGGGCACATGGGTTTTTGACGCTGATGTCTCGCGTAGCATAACACCGCTGCGCGCCTTGCGGGACCGCGCGGGCGACAACGTCAAAATCCGACACGTCGAAGCGCTGGACACCACGCGAAGTCGCGATACCCGCGCGTTTGGCGATGCCGTTGCGGCGGCGGCTGCATCAGATGCAGTCCTGCTCTTTCTGGGTGAAGAGGCCATTTTATCCGGTGAAGCGCATTGCCGTGCCGATATTAGTTTGCCCGGGGCCCAGGAAGACCTGGTCCGGGCGGTCCGGGCTGCGGGGAAGCCGCTAATCGGCATTATCATGGCTGGACGCCCTCTCACCCTTGAACCGGTGCTCGATGATCTCGACGCGGTACTCTACGCTTGGCATCCAGGCTCAATGGCAGGACCGGCCCTGGCGGATCTGATTTTTGGCGATGCGGTTCCATCGGCCAAACTACCTGTGACCTTTCCCAAAATGGTTGGCCAAATCCCGATCTATTATAACCAGAAGAATACCGGCCGCCCGGCGACTGATGAGAGCGTGTGCTTGATAGACGATATTGCTGTAGGCGCCGAACAAACCTCCTTTGGCATGACGGCATTTCATCTCGATGCCGGACACAAGCCACTCTTCCCATTCGGATTCGGCCTTAGCTACACCAATTTCGAGTATTCAGACCTGAATCTGAGCCGCGATGTTATCGGACGCCAGGACTGCCTTGATATCTCCGTGAGCCTGACGAATTCTGGCCAAGTGGACGCCACTGAGATTGTGCAGTTATATATACGGGACCGGGTCGGAAGCGTGACCCGACCTGTCCGTGAACTGAAAAAATTCACCCGAATCAAGATCGCGGCGGGCCAATCCCGCACCGTCAAGTTCCAGTTGACCGAAAACGATCTTGCATTCACGCGGCGAGATCGGAGTTTTGGAGCAGAACCGGGACGCTTTGATCTCTGGGTGGGTGGCGATTCTGCCTCCGGTTTAGAGGCCCAATTTGCACTGCGCGAGGATGTGACGACGTGAGTCAGAAATTACTGCCGGTTGAGCCCTTCGACCTTTCAATCTTTGGAGCCACCGGCGATCTCGCATTGGGAAAATTACTGCCATCTTTGTTTCATCGATGGTGCGATCAACAAATTCCCGAATCTTCTAAGATTATTGCTGTTGCCCTCGATAACATCGACACACCCGCATTCCGCGAACTAGTCCGTCAGCGTTATGCCGACAATCATGAGGGGCACCTCGAAGAAGATGCGACATGGCACGCCTTTGCGGAGCGGCTGACATATGTCCGGCTCGACGCGGTCGACCCCAGCGCTGATTGGGAGGCGTTTGCCGCGGCGTTTGGAGAAAGTGAGCGCCTGCGCCTCTTCTATCTCGCCCTCCCCCCCAGCCTGTACGCGCCCGTGTCAGAAAACCTCGCAAGGCACGGCATGAATGTGCCGGGCTCACGGATTGTGCTTGAGAAACCGATCGGATCGAATTTCCATGCTGCGCGTGAGATCAATCAGCGGGTCGGAAAAGTTTTCGGCGAGGATTCTATTTTCCGAATTGACCACTATCTTGGAAAAGAATCTGTCCAAAATCTATTGATCCTACGATTTGGCAACTGGCTCTTCGAACCGATTTGGAATGCGACAGGCATTGATCATGTACAAATTACGGTTGCCGAGTCGGTCGGGGCCGGAGCGCGCGCCGCGTATTACGACAGAGCCGGCGCACTGCGGGATATGGTCCAAAACCACTTGCTGCAACTGATGTGCCTCGTCGCCATGGAGCCTCCGTCAGACCTGGAAGCTGACACCGTTCGCACAGAAAAACTCAAAGTTCTCAAAGCTCTTCGACCGATTCGATCTGAGGACATGTCCGAAAAGGTTGTTCGCGCCCGATATTCGCCCGGCGCGATTAAGGGACAGGCCGTGCCCGGTTATGAAAACGAATTGGGCCATTCAAGCCAAACGGAGACGTTTGTCGCGATCAAGGCTGAAATCGATAATTGGCGCTGGGCGGGCGTGCCCTTTTATCTGCGCACCGGGAAGCGCATGTCGCGACGCTATTCGGAAATCGTGATCCAGTTCAAACCTGTCCCACATGATGTGGTGCAGGCGGATAGCGGCGAAATACACCCCAACCGGCTGGTCATCCGGCTTCAGCCTGATGAGGGCGTTCGGTTGATGTTGATGACCAAGGATCCCGGCCCGGGCGGCGTCCGCCTCCGCTATGTTCCGCTGAACCTAAGCTATGCAGACACTTTCGAGAAGAATTATCCGGACGCCTATGAGCGTCTTTTGATGGCGGTTATTCGCGGAAACCTGGGCCTATTTATGCGACGCGACGAAGTTGAGTCCGCCTGGCGCTGGACAGACCGCATCCTGCAATCCTGGACTGACATGCCGAATTCGCTCTTCAACTATCCGGCTGGCACCGATGGCCCAGCCGAATCCGCTTTGCTGCTCGCAAAAGATAACCGGGAGTGGTTTGATGAGAACCGTACTTAACCTGATGACCGATTTTCATGATCATTCCAGATTCGACGCCTTGGTTGAGACAGTCGTGGCCGATATTGGTGAAGCCCTATCGGCTGCCATAGCGGCGCGTGGCCAGGCCGTTCTCGCGGTTTCTGGCGGGACAACGCCGCTGGCCGTGTACCGGCAATTGTCCTGTTACCCGCTTGACTGGGGCCTCGTGACGATTGTTCTGGTTGATGAACGCTGGGTTGAGCCAGGGCTCAAAGGGTCCAATGAAAGCGTGGTTCGTTCAGCCATGTTGAAGAATGCGGCTTCACTGGCTCGGTTCATCGGCCTCAAGACTCCGCATGGTCATCCCAAAGCGGCCGAGGATGCTGTGAACGAACGTCTTCAAATTCTGTCGCGACCGCTCGATGTCGTCGTTTTGGGAATGGGTAGTGATGGCCATACGGCCAGCTGGTTTCCTCATGCGGACGGGCTTGACTTCGCGCTCAATGAGAACGCTCCGATGGCCGTTGCGATCACCGCTGAACGCAGTCAGATTACCGGCCCGTTTACCGAGCGCATGACCTTAAGCCGCGCAGCCCTGAAGGGGGCCCGGCTGACTGTTATGTTGCTGAAGGGCCAGGACAAACGCGAAACCTGGGTGCGGGCTGTCAATCCCGGACCAGTGGAGGAGATGCCGGTGCGCGCGCTCCTCAATGATCCGGCGATCGACGTGATCGTTCATTGGGCACCCGATGACGAAACAGGCGCCCCAACATGACATTGAATGCGGTCCTTCGCGACGTTACCGACCGGATCATCACCCGAAGCCGGCGTGGCCGGAAATCGTATCTGGACCTGATGCGATCCCTGCAAAGCGATGCCCCTCGCCGGCAATCATTGTCGTGCGGAAACCTGGCGCATGGCTTCGCCGCCTGCTCGCCTGCCGACAAAGATTCCATTCGTGGCGGCCAGATTCCCAATATCGGTATCGTCACTGCCTATAACGATATGTTGTCGGCCCATCAGCCGTTTCAAACCTACCCGGATCAGATCAAGGTCGCACTTCGGGATGTCCGGGCCACCGGGCAGGTGGCCGGCGGCGTTCCCGCCATGTGTGATGGAGTTACCCAGGGCCAGGCCGGTATGGAATTGTCGCTGTTCAGTCGCGACATCATTGCCATGTCAACGGCGATTTCGCTCTCGCACGACATGTTTGATGGCGTTCTTTGCCTCGGTGTTTGTGACAAGATCGTCCCGGGCCTTTTGATGGGCGCTTTGCGGTTTGGTCATTTGCCAACTGTGTTTGTTCCGGCAGGCCCGATGCGCTCCGGTTTACCCAATCCGGAAAAGGCCCGGATCCGTCAACTCTATGCGGAGGGCAAGGCAAGTCGCGACGAGTTGCTCACGGCCGAGGCGGCGAGCTATCATTCGCCCGGCACCTGCACATTCTATGGCACTGCGAATTCAAACCAGATGCTGATGGAGATTATGGGGCTCCATTTGCCCGGCGCGGCGTTCATTAATCCAGATGATCCGCTTCGTCCCCGCCTCACCGCCGAAGCGGCCCGACGCGTTGTTTCCCTGTCAGCACAAGGCACTTCGCCGACACCGCTCTACGAAATCGTGGATGAGCGCGCGATCGTCAATGCTATCGTTGGCCTTCATGCGACCGGCGGCTCAACCAATCATACCCTTCATCTGGTCGCGATCGCGCGGGCTGCAGGCATTGATATCAATTGGGATGATTTCGACGATCTGGCAGCGGTGACGCCGTTATTGTGCCGAATTTACCCGAATGGACCGGCGGATGTTAATCATTTCCATGCTGCGGGAGGGCTCGCCTTCGTCATCCGGGAATTGCTGGGTGCCGGCTTACTGCATGACGATGTCATGACGGTCGTTGGAAAGGGACTGTCCGCCTATACACAAGAACCAGTTGAAGATGGTGATCATGTCCGCTGGCACACCGGAGCCCGTGTCAGTGCCGATACGGACATTGTTAGACCCGCAGCCGAACCGTTCTCCGCCGATGGTGGATTGCGCGTTCTAAATGGCGACTTGGGACGGGCAGTTATCAAGATTTCGGCCGTCAAACCGGAACACTCCTGCATCACTGCGCCTGCTCTTGTTTTTGATGATCAACAGAGTTTTCTGGATCGCTTTGAGGCCGGTCAACTGGATCGGGACTTTATCGCCATTATCCGGTTTCAGGGACCCCGGGCCAATGGCATGCCGGAATTGCATAAATTGTCACCGGCTCTCGGCGTACTACAGGATCGTGGCTTCAGCGTAGCGCTGGTAACAGATGGTCGTATGTCGGGTGCATCGGGGAAGGTGCCTGCGGCCATACATGTCTGCCCGGAAGCAGCGAGCGGCGGTCCACTTTCGCGCGTTTGTGATGGCGACATCATCACAGTCGATGCTCAAAATGGCCGCCTCGACATCGCTGCCGACCTTTCAACCCGCGACGCGACAACAGCGCCCATAGATACCGGAGCCGGACTGGGTCGCGAATTATTTTCCGGCCTCCGTGCAATTTCCTCTACAGCGGAAACCGGCGCGATTTCCATGCCCGGACTCGATTTTTGCACCGAGAATAGTGTGCCGGAGCCGTCGCAATGACACCCACTTATCTCGTTGCAGATATTGGCGGCACCAATGCGCGTTTTGCGATCGCCAGCGGCACGCGCGATGTGGGATTTTCGC
The DNA here is from genome assembly GCA_029251785.1 of Maricaulis sp. Lineage (GTDB taxonomy): Bacteria > Pseudomonadota > Alphaproteobacteria > Caulobacterales > Maricaulaceae > Maricaulis. Next base: position 36,024 of record JAQXCQ010000027.1, read on the forward strand.
TCGAGAATGTCCGCAAGCTCAAAACCGCGGATTTCGAAAGCTTGCGCGACGCGTCCCATGCCTATCTGGAAAGCTGCGCTCCGATGAAAATCGATGGCGGTTGCTTCGCGGTAGCCGGGCCGATCGGTGACGGTGAAACCCGCCTTACTAATGCCCATTGGTCGCTTGAACCTGATGTCCTAGCAGAGGAACAGGGGTTGGAATTTTTACTCGCAGTCAATGATTTCGCCGCACAGGCGCGCGGCGCGTTGTTGGCCCAGGCGAGCGAAATTCGTGTCTTGTCTGCTGGCGTGCCGGACACCGAGGCACCCTGTATTGTCGCTGGTCCCGGGACCGGATTAGGATTAGGAATCGTGTCGTACCGTGCGGGTGAATTTGCGGTGACACCGGCCGAAGGCGGACATGCGGGCTTTGCCCCGCGCGATGTTATCGAACAGGAGATCGCGCGCTTCCTGGAAGCAGAACTTGGCTTCGTCTCCTGGGAGCGCATTTTATCGGGTCGCGGCATCGTCAATCTTCACCGCGCAATGTGTGCTATCGAAGGGATAAAATGGCCGGGGCAAAGCCCGCAAGATGTCACGGCGGAAGCTTTGTCCCAACCGACGAGCCTGGCCCGAAGGGTGATTGACAGGTTTTGGTTGATCCTGGCCAGTTTTACCGGCGATGCCGCCTTGATGGCCGGCGCTCGGGGAGGCGTCTATCTTTCGGGCGGTATCCCTCCAATCTTGGAGCCCATCTTGAACCGGGACGCCTTCGTGGATCGGTTTGCGGCGCACCCGCCGCTGTCCGAGTATGTTTCAGCCATTCCTGTGCACTTGGTCCTTTCGGGCCGACCAGCACTACTTGGAGCCGCGGCCCTGGCCGACGTCAGACGGGATGAAATACGATGACGATTGACGAGCTGTTTTCTGCCGCGAGTATTATTCCTGTACTGACGGTCAATAACCGCACGGATGCCGCACCGCTCGCCGACGCGCTCGCCTCAGGAGGCTTGCGCGTCATCGAGATGACCCTTCGCTCCTCAGATGCCCTATCAATCCTGGCAGACATGAAGGCCGCGCGCCCAGATTTGATCATCGGGATGGGTACCGTGCGAACACCCGGAGACGTCGAGGGCGCGATTGATGCCGGAGCAGACTTCCTGGTTTCCCCCGGATTAACCCCGGCGCTCATACCGGCTCTGACGACGGCATGGCAAAGTGCAGGGATACCGTCCCTGCCTGGCATTGCCACGGTCAGTGAGGCCATGTCAGCCTGCGAACTCGGATTCACCGGGCTTAAATTCTTTCCGGCTGAACCAGCGGGCGGGCTCAGTTATCTCAAAGCGCTTTACGGCCCTTTGCCAGATCTCCGATTCTGCCCCACGGGCGGCATTTCCGCCGAGCGAGCGCCTGATTATCTGTCCCTTCCCAATGTGAGCTGCGTCGGCGGCTCTTGGATCGCCCCCACCGGCCTCATTGAGACGGCCGATTGGCAAGCCATATCCGTCAATGCTCAAACCGCTTCCGCACTTGGCTCTTCTCAGACGAAAACTGTTTGATGTGATGTCAGCCTAAACTGCCACACCACTGATTACCGGCGGGTTTGTCTGGCTCTTGTCGATCAATGTCTGGGCGCATAAAAAAGCCGCCCGGATTGACCGGACGGCTTTTGTGTTTGGACAAGATTGTCCTGTCTAGAAGCGCAGTCTCAGATCAAAGCCGGCGCGGTGATGTTCGGTGTCTTCGCCGAACTCTCCGTCATAGCTGAAATGCAGACCCAGATTATCGTCGCCGCTAATCTGGATGTCAGCACCAAGCTGGTAGACAACTTGGTCCAGCACTGTGCCGATTTCAGCGGCCTGCGCATCCGGGTTGGCACCGATGAAGCGGATGGGCAGCTCCAGACGATCCTGCGATGAGATCCGCATACCCATTGTGATCGAGCTGATTAATGAAGACGTTTGCGTCTCATTGAACACATAGCCCATCGTCACCTCAGGATTGATCGCTGCGATGAACTGATCGTGCTCCAGCACTTCCACACCGATGCCCTCGAGCCCTTCTTCGACCAGACCCGCATGATGCAGATTAGTCAGATCCAGGCTGAAACTCGGGCTGGCAAACGCCTGCCCATGACGCCACATATTGCCCACATGCACGCTGGCCCGAAGATAGCCCGTTTCCGGTGCCGATACGCCGACACCGCGCTCAAAGATTGTCACAGCACGCTCTGTATCGAGCCACGACCAGCCACCGGAAATGGATGCACCGTAGAAGTGATTATTGGCGTTATTTTTCTCGACACCAACACCGGCCGAGAATCCTTGGCCTGTTGTATGGGAACGCTGATCATCGACATCGGTCTGATCAACATGCTCATAATTGATCGCTCCAACCACAGACCAGTCATTGCCGATATTCTGTTCGAAACCACCGCTAAAGCGTGTCGTCGCAGCTTCAACCCGGAAATTCTCAAAGCTGGATGTACGGTCACGCGTCGTCATCTCAAGCCGTGACCACACACATTGCTCATCGAGCGAATCGATGGC
>JAQXCQ010000034.1 GCA_029251785.1 Maricaulis sp.
CCGCCCGCGGCGACCGGATTGCTCAGTGCCGCCTCCCAGGCCTGCGGTGCGCCCAGCAGGGCCAGCCACTCATTCCCCATCGAATTCCCTCCCCCAAGGGTTGTTACGGGTGAACGCTAGCAGGTGTGCGGGTGTGGGGCCATTAATGGTTAAGTGGTGGGCGTTCTTTCACCGCTGGCATGCCGCCGTGCCCCAGCGTTGACTAGCTTTCTGGTTTATTGGCGTGCCCGCCCAGAACGAAGGCGGCAAAAATCAGCACCACCAAGCCGTCAAAGATCACAACCGGCAGGGCCGCCGTCATGATCGCGCCGCCCTCGATAACGATCAGCGCAACCAGGAACAGCTTGCCGATCGCGGCGGCGCTCATCACCAGGCGCCGATATTTAGGTCGGAAGGCGGACAAGATCAGCATCGCGCCGATCAGTGTCACCATCAGGCCCCAGCTGCGAACGATTATATTGGCTAACGGCCCCTCAAGTGTGGCGCCGAAGCTGCTCATCATAGCGCCCTGGGGGGCAATGGCGGCGTAAGCCATGGTGGCCGTCAGGGCCCCGGCGATTATCAAGATCCATTTTATGTTCGAGGTGATGAGGGTCATGGCGGATGTTCCGTTCCAATAAATTGTCCGTGCAGGCGAATGTCGATCCGTATGGTTATCGACGATGATAAAGCTTTCTTAAATTGAAAATAAAAAGCCTAAATCGTTTGCAATAACAAATTAGATGCCTGCCGGCACGCTGTTCGTGAAGGAGCGTTTTGAATTGATGGAGCTCAGGAGAACAGTACGGCTAGACCTGCGCGACCTGCTCAAGGGTGGCGCGACACCGCGTATTCTGGACTTGTATTCCATCAATCAAAAATACGGGCATTTGGACGGGCATGCGGCGTTTCCGATGTTTGAGAATGAGCGACTCAACCGGTGTTTCATCGTCAAGCACACTGTGCGGCAACATGAACGCAATTGGCTGATGACGACCCGGCCAACCGTCACGAAAATTATTCTTCCCCTGGCGGAGGATGACCTGTCCATGGGCGGTTATACCATTGCTGTTGAAGAGGCCCGGTTCGCAGAGAAGGTGCGGACCATGTTTGATGACGATACCCGATATGATTCATTGAACGCGGATATTGATCGTCTGCGTGAACTTGCGGCCTTGCCCTCGCTGGACCCGTTCCTGCTGTCTGAGCGCTATTCGCGTGATGCGCGCAGGGTTCATCCCCTCTATTTCAAAATCTCACAAAAAGAAATCGAGGAAATGGAAGGCGCAGTGGCGGAGCAAATGCAGGCCGTCGTAACGATGGCATTCAGTAGCAATTGTGATGTCGATGACAAGCGGGCCTACAAATTTGCGCGGAAATTATTGTCCGATGATCCGCACAACCGGATGGGTTTATTTCGCACCGCACTGGAAATGTCCGAAGATGAATTTGAGCATTGCTTGCTAGGCTGGAAAGGCATTTTGTATTTTCGCTGGTGCCTGACGAAAGCGATACCGGACCTGAAGCGCTTCATCTGTGAAGTCCAGGACACGCCCTTTGTTGGCGCAACCCATGAGCAGATCGACTTGCTAGAGGCCGAGCGCCAAGAAATTTTGACCAATATTCGCAAGTGCTGGATATCTCTGACCGATACGATGCACGAGTATGAGACTGTGTTCGGACGTTTTTGCTCGGGAGAGGATTCCGGTGGCTTCAAAAGCCTGCTGCGAAAATCACCTTCCCTCTTCTATGACCTGGGCCGCGAGCATTCGATTATCAGCCATATTCCCAGCTATTGGCACTATTGGTGGAAGCACAATGAGAAGGGGTTTTATCGCGCGCGCGAAGCCGAAGAAATGTTCGCAAGCTTCTTCGCCAGCGTTGCGGAGACCGGACGGAGGGCGCAGACCGTACCCGACGGAGATTTACGAAACCGGGTCAATTCCCCGATTCCGCCTCCCCCAGAGGTGATCGATTTCGCCAATGGCACGGCGGCTCACGAAAACCAGACCATCGCCCCATCCGCTGATCACCGTGCGCAAAGAGCCGGGTAGCCGACCGGCCAATCAGAGTTAGGTCGCACCGGCTGAGGAAGTTGTAACCGTAACCGTTGCCGCCATAATCGCCGCCATTGCTGCCGCTTGCGCGGCGATAACGGCCGCCAGAGCGCTGGCACTTCCGGCAGGATTATTGGTGACATCATCAAAGGCGATCAATGTCGCCAGCCTGGCCCTTGCTTGCCCGGTTGAGTCCAGAGACCGCGGCATTTGTCTCACCATGTCGCCGATGACGGCGATGTCGTGCACCGTCCGCCCTTGATTGGCCCAATCCATCGCCATCGCTGTGGTGGATCGCGCCCGCAAAAACTTATCCGCACGCCGCGCTCCTTC
>JAQXCQ010000067.1 GCA_029251785.1 Maricaulis sp.
TGGATGGTGCCGGCAATGTCTTCCAGACGCGCACCCATCTCGATCGCCAGGGCAAATTCGCCTGACAGCTCGGAGACGTGGGTGCCGACGGCATGGATGCCAAGGATCACATGATCATCCTTGCGGGCCGTGACGCGCACAAAGCCGCCATCAAGGCCGGCTTCCATCGACAAATAGCGACCGGATGCGGCCAGCGGGAATTTGCCGGTGATGATCTCCTCGCCCTTCGCCTCGGCCTCATCGGGCAGCAGGCCGACGCCGACAATCTCCGGCTCGGTGAAACAAACCGCCGCGATGGAGACCGGGTCGAACGTCCGGCGATGTCCGGCAATCAGCTCGGCTACCATCTCGCCCTGGGCCGTTGCTTTGTGTGCGAGCAAAGGCTCACCAACGACATCTCCGATGGCCCACACATTGCGCATTCCAGTGCGACACTGATCATCCACTTTGATGAAGCGCGCATCGCCCATATCCAGGCCCATATTTTCCAGACCCCAGCCATCCAGGCACGCCTTGCGGCCGACGGCGACGAGAATTTTGTCGGCTTCGATTTTCTGCATCGCGCCGGACTTGTCTTCGTATTCAAGGAAGGTTTTTCCGCCTTCTTCAACGACACCCTTTGCCTTGCAAGAAAGGTTCACCGCCACCTTGTGTTTCTTCAACCACATGGTGATCGGGCGGGTGATCTCCTTATCGTAGATAGGAAGGATCGCCGGAGCCGCTTCAATGAATGTGACCTGCGAGCCCAGCTTGCGCAGGGCAATGCCCAGCTCCAGCCCGATATAGCCCGCACCGACCACAACCAGCTTCTCGGGAAGCTGAGTCAGATCAAGCGCCTGTGTCGATCCGATAACGTTATCCTTGAAGGGCAGGAAAGGCAGCTCGACTTCGACCGATCCCGTCGCCAGCACCACATGCTCGGCGGTGATCTCGATCTCGCCGTCATCTGTCGTGACCACACAGGTCTTGGCATTTTCAAACTTCGCCCAGCCTGAGATGTGCTCTGCACCTGATGCTTTAAGAAGCTGGCCCACACCACTGGTTAGTTTCGTTACAATACCATCCTTCCAGTCAGTCAGCTTGCCCATGTCCAATTTGGGTGCTTCTGACAGGGATATGCCCAGCAGATCGCCGCCGGCATGGTCGCCCATATGCTCAAACTTGGTGGCCGCATGGATCACTGCCTTAGAAGGAATACACCCACGATTTAGACAGGTGCCGCCCAGCCCGTGCTTGTCGACAATGATCACGTCGAGACCCAGCTGGCCCGCCCGGATCGCCGCAGGATATCCACCTGGGCCACCGCCCACGATCAGTACCTGGCAATTACGTTGTTTCATAAGTGAAGCTCCGGTCGGACGACAAGATGTGTTGCGGGGGATTTAGCGCTTCAGACGGGAAAGGGGAAGCGGTGTGTCAGCAAGGCCGGTCTGCGCAGGAGACGGATAGCGAAAGCTACTTGCGGGACAATTTCCACAAAAGCGCAATCGGTCCGAGGATAAAAACCGTCACCCCAGCGCCGATACTGATCGGCATCAGCCACGTTTCTGGCGCGAAGCTCCAGACCACGACAGCTAACGCAATCGCAACGGCGCCAATTCCTGTAAGGGCGAGATTGGTTTGAAAATTTTTCCAGAGCGACCCCGTAGCGTAATCGAGTTCCTGCTCTTTGGTCTCGAAGTCAGGGTTGCGAATATCGGAATGAACTTGTGTGTAGCGAGGGCGTCTCATGCGAAGAACAAATCATAGACGATACTCGCGCAAATGATCAGAGCGAAGATACCCGCAAGGCCAAACATCACCATAGCAGTCGACGTCAGCCCCGCCTCCGCGGATTCAATTTCCTGTTCCTTGCTTTCGAAATCTCGATCTCGAATGTCGGAATGTATTTGCGGTAATCTGTGCATTTGAAGAGCCTAGAGGTTTTGGCGCGGCATGACACCTGGGATTGTGGTGGGACTTATCCCGGGAGCCCCTTCTTCCCTCTTGGGGAGAAGGACCGCGCGTAGCGCAGGATGAGGGGCGTCTCCCTGCACCCCGGCCGTCCGCATTACACGTCCCGGCCCCTCACCTGTCGCATACGCGACATCCTCTCCCCAAGAGGGAAGAGGAAGGTTAGCGCTAGAATTTCACGAATATTGTACCTAGGCGTCGAGATCCCGGAACGGCGGCCGGGAGACGGCGTGGCAACCGTCACATAAACAACGTAGCCGGATTCTCAAGCATACCTTTGATCCGCTGCACCAGCATCGCGGCCTCATAGCCATCGACAATCCGATGATCGAAGCAGGAGCTCAGATTGATTAGCTTGCGGGCCACCACGCCGCCATTGGCGTCAAAGCGTGGCAGGGTCTGCATTTTGTTGACGCCGATAATGGCAACTTCCGGTGCATTGACGATCGGTGTGGTGACCAGGCCGCCTATCGCTCCCAGCAAGGAGATGGTGATGGTGATGGTCGAGCCGGTCAGTTCGCCTTGGTCGCCTTGCCATCACGCGCCACAGTCGAAAGACGCTTGAGCTCGGCAGCGCTTGCCAAGCTATTTGGCAACCGGTCGCTTGACCGCAACAACCCCCAAATAGAAAATCAATCCACCCGCCACGATCGGGACCACAAAAAAGAGACTGAACAATAACCGGTTACCAAAATTCAACGAATCTCCGGTACTCTCGGCCAAGGCCATGGTTGCCATATAAAACAAGCCTCCAGCCCCCCCACCAACTATGGCGAGTACCATCCCGATCAAAAGCAAAATTCCACCTACGATACGCATATCCCGTATCCCTCCCCGACAAACTCTAGGAGTGAATCAGATTCAGGCAAGCGATTGTAATACATGCAGTCCGAATGACGGGTGCTGACAACTGCGGTTACTGCACAACTCACATAAACAACGTCGCCGGATTCTC
>JAQXCQ010000069.1 GCA_029251785.1 Maricaulis sp.
CCGGCCATTTTGGTGGCGTTTTCGATCAGGGCCGGCTTGATGCCCTCGGCGAGCATGTTCATACCCTCACCGATAAAGCGCATCACGCAGCGATTGGCGTAGAAGCCGCGCGTGTCGGAGACGACAATCGGTGTCTTCTTGATCTTGGTAACAAAATCGATCGCGCGCGACAGGGCGAAATCGCCGGTCTTGTCGCCCATGATGATCTCAACCAAATTCATCTTCTCAACCGGTGAGAAGAAGTGGATGCCGATGAACTGGGCTTCGCGGCTGGATGCCTTTGCCAGATCGGAGATCGGGATGGACGAGGTGTTGGAACCAAACACGCAATTGGCCGGGATGACGTCCTCGGCGGCCTTGGTGATCTTGGCTTTCAGCTCGGAGTTTTCAAACACCGCTTCCACCACAAGATCGACATCAGACATGGCCTTATAATCTGTCGTGGCGGTGATCATGCCAGCCAGCTTGTCGGCCTTTTCCTGGCTCAGCTTGCCGCGCTTGACGCCCTTGGCGAAGTGATCCATCGCATGCTGCTTGCCCTTGTCGGCGCCTTTCTGGGAGACGTCGATGAGCACAACTTCGATGCCGGCCTGCGCAGAAACCGTAGCCACTCCAGCGCCCATAAAGCCCGCACCGATAACGGCGATTTTCTTGACGTCGGCCTTTTCCTGGCCAGCCGGACGACGATCACCCTTGTCGAGCGCCTGCTTGGACAGGAAGATCGAGCGGATCATATTGCGGCTTTCCGGACGCATCAGCAGCTTAGTGAAATAGCGGCTCTCAATGCGAATGGCGGCGTCCATATTGACCTGGCTGCCTTCATAAATGCAGGACAGGATATAGCGCTGGGCCGGATAGTTTCCGTAGGTCGTCTTGCGCAGCATCGGGCTGGCAGCGCCAAATACCTGCATGCCGGCTGGATGGTAAGGTCCGCCGCCGGGGAATTTGAACTTCTCAGCGTCCCAGGGCTGTTTGGAGCCCAGCTTGTCTTCCTTGACCAATTCCTTGGCCTTGGCGACCAGCTCGCTGGTGGGAACAACCGCGTGGACCAGACCGTGGCCGTGCGCCGTAGCCGCATCCCATTGCTTGCCCTGAAGCAAGAGTGGCGCGGCATTCATCACACCAACAAAGCGTGGCAGACGCTGGGTGCCACCACCGCCGGGCAAAACGCCGACCATGGCTTCAGGCAGGCCGAGCTTGGCCTTGGGATTGTCGTCCGGCATGACCCGGTAATGACAGGCCAAAGCGATCTCGAAACCGCCGCCCAGGGCGAGGCCGTTAATGGCCGCCGCGATAGGCTTGCCGCAGGTTTCCAGCGCCCGGAATGTTTCATTGAGCTTGAAGCATTCCTTGAACAAAGCCGCCTTGGCCTCGTCCTCAGGAAGCTTGGCCAGATCGCCCATCGATCCGCCCAGTTCGGACAGATCAGCACCCGCACAGAATGTGCTCTTGCCGGAGGCGATAACCGCGCCCTTGATCGCGTCATCCGAAGCAATTTTGTCGGCGATGTCCGCAAATTCACGGATCACTTCGCCCGACAGGACATTCATAGACTTGCCAGGAATGTCGAAGGTGAAGGTGGCGATACCATCGCCGTCCAGGTCGTAATTGAAATTTTTCATTGTTCTAATCTCCTGCTCGACCCTAAACCCGCTCGATAATCGTGGCTGTGCCCATGCCGCCGCCAACGCAGAGCGTTGCCAGGGCAGTTTCTTTGTCAGAGCGTTCCAGCTCGTCGAGCACGGTGCCCAGGATCATCGCGCCGGTTGCCCCCAGCGGGTGGCCCATGGCGATCGCGCCGCCATTGACGTTCATGATCGAGTGATCGATGTCATAGGCCTGCATCAGGCGCAGGACGACGGCGGCGAAGGCTTCGTTGAGCTCCCACAGGTCGACATCACCGACATCCATGCCGGCCTTTTTGAGGGCCTTGGCGGTCACGGGCACGGGGCCGGTGAGCATAATGGTTGGATCGGAACCGATGGAGGCGGTGGCGCGAATACGGGCGCGCGGCTTGATGCCGGCCTTTTCGCCCGCTTCTTTCGAACCGATCAGGACGGCGGCAGCGCCATCCACGATGCCGGAGGAATTGCCGCCGGTATGGACCCAGTTGAGATATTCCACTTCGGGATATTTCTGGATCGCGACATGCTCAAAGCCAACAAAGTCGGAGAGGTCTTTAAAGGCTGACTTCAGACCGCCCAGCGATTGCATATCGGTGCCCGGGCGCATGTGTTCGTCGTGATTGAGGATTTCCAGGCCGAGCTGGTCCTTGACCGGTACGATTGTATTCTTGAACCGGCCCTCTTCCCAGGCGCGTGCGGCGCGCTTTTGGCTTTCCACGGAATAGGCGTCGACATCATCGCGGGAGAAGCCGTGCTTGGTGGCGATCAGGTCTGCGGAGACGCCCTGGGGCACCAT
>JAQXCQ010000080.1 GCA_029251785.1 Maricaulis sp.
TCAGACAATGGGTTGATGCGGCAAACCAGTTCGCTATCCTCTACCCAGACCGGTTCAATAAATGACCCGTTCATAACGCATGGCTCAAAGCCTCATACACAGAGTGTTGGACACTCCCACCTGCCTCGCACTGAACCTCGTTCGCCCTCGCCTACCCACACATGCTGACGGGGGATATTAGCCGAAGCGACGATCGCACCGGCTAATGCAATTCTATTCAGCATCGCGGCGATGGATGTCCTAGCTGCCGAATGACTGTGAGATGGAGATCACAAACGCATCTCCGAAGATGTCTGAAGTGTCGTGGAAACGCACATCCCAGCCAACACCCCACGCCTCGCCCGACAGGCCGATCTGCCAGTCGTCATAGTCAGCCCCGGACAGGTCGTTGAATGTGCTGGACCCGATCCGTGCACCAAGCGAAAGGCTGTCGCTCAACGCAAACGCTGCGCCTGCTTCGGTATAGAATGACTGGCCAGTACCAGCGTAAAAGTCCTCGGAGTAGGACAGCTTGGCATCAAAAGTCAGCGAACCGAAGGATCGCGAACCGCCTGCGTAGAATTCGAGAAAGTCCTGGTCTTCACCAGCGATCTTCGGACTGTTCGGGTAGGCGTAATAGATGCCGCCTAGGTCGAAATCGAACCCACCCGCGCTGAACGCGTATCCACCATAGAAGTCGATCTCCATTGTCGTATCATCGCCAAAATCAACACTTGAAGCCCAAGAGCCCGCATAGAAGCCACTCTCCACTGCCCAATCAAATCCACCTGAAACGGCAGGACCATCTGAAGTCTGCGTAATACCGCGGAACACATAGTTCGACGACAGGGCGACATTACCCTCAACGCCATCGGCAAATGCGGTTGTAGCACTCGCGCTCATGAGCACGAGCAGTGAAACGAGAGCTTTTGTAGTTTTGTGAATCATCTTCCACCCCTAAGAAACCAACGCAGGGTAACTCGGCGCGTGTTTCCACACATCTCGTTCCCTGACCGTTCGAGTAGTTGATCACATCATTCTTTAAAACCGGTGAAGAGGGCGTTAGTATTACCACTTGATCTGGAAAGCGAACGCGGCTGGAATACTTCCCTGGAGAACACCAGATGGAACATGCCGTGACAACCAAAGACGGAGTAATCACCGTTTCTGGCAAAGGCAACCTGACCTTCGAGGATCATAGCTCCGTGACGGTGTTACTGGACACTCTGTGTTCGTCCAACTCTGTCGCGATCATCCTCGACCTGCAGCAGGTCGTGGCGATAGATTCCGCGGGGATTGGCCTTCTTCTACTAATGAACCACCGCCTCAAGGCCGTCGGCAAGACGCTAACTCTCTGTCAGCCCAGCGCTACGGCTTGCCAAATCTTGGACGTTGCCAAGATTGGCGAACTTATTACCATGAAAGCTTAGAGAGTAGACCAACGGCTCATGCCGCTCGCACACCGTCCAGGAACACCTTTACTTCGCTATCAAGCAGCTCCGCGAGCCTGCTCAGCTCTCTCGCGGCAGACGACACCTGACTGGCAGACGCGCTCGATTCCTCAATCGCGCGAGTCACTTCTGACACGTCAGACGATGCGGATCGCGTTCCCCTAGCGGCCGTAATCACGTTCTGAGATATCTCCTGCGTTGCAGCAGATTGCTCCTCCACCGCGCTAGCAATAGATGTGGCGATTTCGCTCAATGTCGCGATCTGGCCGGCCACCTGCTCCATGGCACCGGAAGAGCTCTTCGAAGCATCCTGGATTGACGAAATTTGCGTAGAAATCTGCCCGGTAGCCTGTTCGGTCTGGGATGCCAGTTGTTTCACTTCGGCCGCAACGATGGCGAACCCCCTGCCCGCTTCGCCCGCACGCGCAGCTTCAATGGTTGCGTTCAGTGCGAGCAAGTTCGTTTGTTCAGCGATGCCTTGAATAATGTTTACGACCTCCCCAACCCGGCGGGCTGCGTCCGCAAGAGCGTGAACTTCGCTCACTGTGTCGTCGGCGACCTGCTTGGCTTCGGCGGAGCGGTCTGAAGACACCATTGCCTGTCTCCCGATTTCTTGAACGGTCGCCGACATTTCCTCAGCGGCGGTCGCGACGGCTTCTACATTCGATGTCGCATTGCTGGAGTTCGACTCTGCATTTCTGGCCTTCTCTGCCGATGAAGAAGCCATATCAGTCAATGCGTCAGAGGTAGCTAAAAACTCCGTAGCAGAGCTGGATACGGTGTCCGCAATACCAGCAATCGTCCCCTGGAAACCATTGATAAGGACTTCCAGACGTTCCCGACGCTCTTGTTTGCGCTCCTCTTCCTGAACGCGTTCTCGCTCCATCTGGGAGCGCATGGATGCGCTTTGCCTGAAGGCTTCGACAGCGCGGGCGAGGCTTCCCACCTCATCTTGTCCCTCCTGATGAGGAACCTTTGTTTCGAGCTCGCCTTCACCAATTGCCAAGGTCACGTCTGCGATCTCCACGATGGGCTTGGCAACGTGGCGAGCAAGCCAAACGGCCAGCCCCGCAACGCTCAGGGTAACAAACACCGCAATCAAGGCTATTGCAAATGCCAGCGCTGAGGCGGACTCAAAAGCTTCTGACACCGCTTGTGTAACTATGACCTGCCAGGTAACCCCTTTGAATTCAATCGTGCGGAACGCAGCGATCTCGCGCTCGCTGGTGAACCCAAGCCCCCGGGCAATGCCTTCGCTCCTATTGCCAATTGAACTTATAAAGTCGGCGGACATGGATTGCGACAATATCGCACCATCTTCCTCGAACCGCGGCTGGGTGCGAACGAGCGCATCTCCTCCGACGGCGTAGGCGTCACCTGTATCCATCAAGCCGTCCTCATTGCCCATCACGCCATTCAACCGGTCAATCGGCATCTGGAACACAAGCACTCCAACCTGAATACCGGCTTCGTTGTGGATAGGCGTGGAGATGAAGCTGGCAGGAGCGCCATGGCTTGGCGCATACGGCTCGAAATCGAAGAAAGAAACGGAACCTGCGGGCGCGTTGCGCGCAGCCCGAAAGGCGTTCCCAAGATCACTATTCTGGTACTCACCGGTCAGCAAATTGGTCGCATAATCGAGTTCCTTGAATACAGTATAAACAAGATCACCCTGCATATTGAACAAGAAGATGTCGTAGTAACCGCGGGCTCTCAGGAACTCTCGGAACCAGGGGTGGTACTGCGCATGTAGCTGGCTGTATCTGGACTCGTCATTCGCCGCGTCCAGATTTTCCTTCTGGCCAGTAGGATGAGGATTGCCCTCAATGTACAAGCGTTGCAAGTCTGCCATGGGGCGGTTCAACTGCTCCCAGGCCTCGGAGAAATCAACGACCGCATCAACCGTTCCGAAGTGGTGCGCGGTCGTCAGCAGGTCCACCTCTATGGTATCAAGGTATGCGGTCAAGGCATTTGAACGTTCGCCGGCAATTGCCGTCAACCGGTTTTCAGCGGCTTCCCTCGCGGCTAACGAGCTCTGAAAGACCGCAGCGCTTCCGATGGCCAATCCGAGAACAACACATCCAGCGAGCGATACCAAACCAAATTTCCATGACAAACCGATCCGCTTTAACATCCATGCCTCCCTGCAACGTTGCGACATTTTCCCATCTATTTGTTAACAAGCAGCAAAGTGTCCGTCGTCAGATGAAATTGAACACATGCGCGTTTGAGGTATTGGAGGCTTTGGGGTCTTGTCAGAGGAACTTGGCCTTGAGTGCGGCGACGTAGTTTTCTAGCCTCGCCCGATGCGTAATCCATTTAATTATTTCAAGACTTCTCACGAGATCATCCGCCTGGCGGTGATGATGTATATCCGCTTCCCGCTTTCGCTACGGAATGTCGAGGATCTGCTCCACGAGCGCGGGATTGATATCACGCACGAGACGGTGCGCTTCTAGTGGAATCGGTTCGGGCCGATGTTCGCGGCGCAGCTCCGCAAGCGGCGCGTTGCGAGCCGCAAATTCTTCAAATGGATCTGGCATCTGGACAAAGTCTTCGTGAAAATCAATGGTGAGCTTCACTATCTCTGGCGGGCCGTTGATCACGAAGGCGAAGTACTCGAAGCCTATGTCACCAAACGCCGTGATCGGCATGCTGCGTTACGATTTTTGCGCAGGACCATGAAGCGCTATGGCTGTCCGCAAGTGGTGGTGACGGATCGGCTGGGTTCCTACAAAGCAGCGATGAAAGTGCTCGGCAATGCCGGCCGCCAGGAGACTAGGCGTTGGCTCAACAACCGAGCCGAAAACTCCTACCTCCCTTTCCGACGAAAGGAACGAGCAATGGGCAAGTTTCGCAGTTTCGAGACGCTCCAGAAATTCGTCTCAGCCCAGCCATCAGTCCACAATCAATTCAGCCAAGAGCGCCACCTAAACCGCAGAGAAACATTCAAGCAAAACCGCTCCGCTGCTCTGGCCGAATGGCGCCAACTTGCCGCCTGAGTTGGGGTCGGTGGTCGATTTCGGAGACCGGTTCGCGTTCGTCTGACACCACCGCCATTCGGGCTTGGCTGACCGTTGCTCTTACTCTTGTTTGTATCGCACCGACCGGATCACGCGGAAGAAATCCGTGGTGGATACGAGGATCGAAATTCCCCTGAACCACACTGGTGCGGCAGACGTTTTCGCTACAATTGCTATTAAATGTCTCGTGACAAAATGTGGAGGAGCCTTTTGCTGCTGCGCAAATATGCAATCTCGTTTTGCGTTCCAGGCCCCGGGTTGGCGTTCGACATTTTTGCGGCTCAAAGTTTAGGGTACCGATTTAGCGGGATCTCTGTGGGTAAAATGTCTATCAATTCCCTTATGGCGAAACCGGGCAGCGAGGCGGCTCAATCCAGTTCTGATTGGCGTTCTCAATTATCTTCTGGATGGATTATCACCTGCAATAGGGTGATGGTTTTGCCTGTCTGACGCTCATCGAATGTCACGCAGCTCCCACCCCGCCCTAACGAGCGGGGTTTTTTATTGCCTTAAACCCAAACTTATCAACCGAAGCGGAAGTCCGACATGTCGACAAATGCCAACTTGAACACCGCGTTTAGCGCCCGTGATATCGCTCGATCGTGTCAGCTTGATCAGGCGGTGAGCTTGCCGGATGATTGGCGTGGGGCGAGCGATATCCTTTTCAGTCCATGCGTCCCTTCCCCAGTTTTAGGTGAAATCTGTGGCTGCGATATCGTGGTGAAACTGGAAAACCTGCAGGCAACGGGCTCTTTCAAGGAACGGGGAGCCCTGGCGAAGTTGAGCCAGCTTGATGGTGCGGAACGCAATTTGGGCGTTGTCGCTGCGTCCGCTGGTAATCATGCCCAGGGGGTCGCCCGACATGGGACACGTCTTGGCATTTCTACCACGATTTTCATGCCGGTTGGGACACCGAATGTGAAGGTTTCGCAGACCCGTAAATGGGGCGGGACCGTCAAGCTTTGCGGATCTGATTTCGATGAAACCAATCGCTTGGCAAAGTCGTATTGTCAGGCCAATGGAACGATATTTGTGCCGGCGTTCGAGGATCCGGTCGTGATTGCGGGGCAAGGCAGCATTGCGAGTGAGATGCTGGTGCAGCATCCAGATCTCGACACTCTCGTTGTGCCAGTTGGCGGGGGCGGATTAGCCTCCGGAATGTGTCTTGCGGCTCGAACCCAGAGACCGGACATAGAAATTATTGGCGTGCAATCCCGACTGTTTCCAGCTGTTTACAATGCTTTTCACGGCAAAACCGAACCCGTGGGCGGCATAACGCTCGCAGAAGGTATCGCGGTTCGGTCGCCCGGACGTCACACGACACAAATTTTGAAGACACAACTCGACGATGTCCTGCTTGTGGATGAGCCGGCGCTCGAACGCGCCTTGAATGTCTATCTCACATCAATGCATGTTTTGCCGGAAGGGGCCGGTGCCATTGGCCTGGCTGCGGTGTTGGATAACCCGGCTCGTTTCGCCGGACGAAAGGTTGGTTTGGTATTGACCGGCGGTAATATCGACCCGCGCTTGTTGTCATCCCTAGTCCTGCGAGATTTGGCGCGCACACGGCGATTGGCAAGACTTCGGATCGAGCTTGTCGATATCCCCGGACAATTGGCCGATGTTTCGCGCATAATCGCTGAGGCGGGCGGGAATGTGACCGATGTCGCCTATCACAAGACATTTTCCAATCTGCCCGCGAAAGTCACCAATATAGACATATCTCTAGAGGCGCAGGATTCGAACCATATGGACCGCATCCATGCGGCCCTTTCCCAGTCCGGTTTTTCTGTGAGCTATGCGGATTACTAGGTCTTTCGAAAGGGCAGCACGAGAGCGAATGTAACGCCTTCACCCCTGTGGTCAAAGACTTGACTCCTTCGCGGGATCTTGCGGGCATCCAGATAGAATTTTGTCGTTGCATTTGAGAATTTTGACTAAAATCAATTGACCGCAGGGTTCAAGTTTTGAGTTACTTTCTATGATCGCATTGCGACCTGGGATCTAGTCTCGCGAAGACTGCTGTAAATTCGGAATGATTTCTGATCACGTCCGCGTGCGTGGTGAGGACATTTGAAAAAACCCGTCTATGTTATCTCTCGATAAACCATAGTCCGGAGCTCAGATATGATCACGCGCAAACCCTTTAACTGGCAACTCCCCGATCGCGAAATCACGCCGAAAAATCGATTTATGAACCGGCGTGAAATTATGCGAGCGGGCGGGGCTTTAGGTGTATTAGGTTTGGCGGGGTGTGGTGTCGGTGAGAGTGCCGCAGCCCACACAGAGCTGCCCGATGTGGCGGGCATGGGTTACCGCGAAACGTCCTACACAGTTGACGATCCAAGCACACCCTTGGAAGCGGTCACAGGGTATAATAATTTCTATGAGTTTGGGACCAGTAAGTCAGATCCGGCACGCTATGCGCACGCCATGTCAACGGATCCCTGGTTTATCGAAGTGGAAGGCCATGCCGCGCAAACCGGCCGATACGCCCTCGCCGATATGATTGATTATTCCGCACTGGAGGAAAGGGTTTATCGGTTACGATGCGTCGAAGCCTGGTCGATGGTGATCCCGTGGGTCGGGGTGCCGCTCGCCGATGTGTTGCGGCAGTTCGAGCCGACCGAAGACGCGCGGTATGTCCAGTTTATCTCTAATTCCAATCCGGCAGAAATGCGTGGCGTCCGGTCGCGCGTGCTCGACTGGCCGTATAAGGAAGGCTTGCGGATGGATGAGGCCATGAATGAGCTGGCATTCCTGGCCGTCGGTCTTTATGGCGAGACATTGCCCAACCAGAATGGAGCGCCCATCCGTCTCGTTGTGCCGTGGAAGTATGGCTATAAATCAGCGAAATCGATTGTGAAGATCAAGTTTGTTTCGGAAGAACCCGTGACGTCATGGAAACAGTCCGCACCGCGAGAATATGGATTTTACTCCAACGTCAACCCGAATAGATCTCATCCGCGCTGGAGTCAGGCTTCGGAGCGGGTAATTGGCGGTGGAGTATTTGCGCGTCGAGAAACCGATATGTTCAACGGCTATAGTGAGCAAGTGGCGCATATGTATGACGGCATGGATTTGATCGAGAACCATTGATGGCGAAATCAGCGATGCTGCGGGCCTTCGGGCGGGTCTGGCTTAAACCCCTCACCTTTTGGGCGTTGGCGACACCGGCGTTGTGGTTGGGGTGGCAATGGTCTGCTCTGCTGATGGGTGGCGTGCATGCTTTGGGCTTCAATCCCATTGAGACGACACACCGATTTCTGGGTGATACAGCATTGCGAATTTTGCTGATTTCACTCGCAATTACGCCATTTAGAGATTTGACGCGCTGGCTGCCGATTATGAAAATACGGCGGCGCGTCGGCCTGGCGGCGTTCTGGTATGCGGTGTTGCACCTGGCCGCCTATCTGGGGCTGGACTTGTACCTCGCAGCCAATATGAGCATCGCTGGAATGTTTGCCGGTCTTTGGAATGACGTGGTGGAGCGTATCTACATTACGTTGGGGATGATCGGATTTTTGATCTTTATCCCGCTCTCAGTCACCTCGTTCAATTCAATGGTCCGCCGATTGGGTGCGAAGGTATGGCAGCGCTTGCACTATAGCGTCTACCCACTTGGAGTTATCGCCGTTTTTCATTACGGCTTTATGGTCAAAGGCAATCAACTCGGACCGTGGATACATGGTGGCGTGCTCCTAGCGCTGCTGGCCTGGCGAGGATGGTCGATATGCAAATCCTCCCCTCGCCCGGCAGCGTCTATGCAATCAGGATCGTGAGTGCGTTGAAAAGAGTGCTCCGGTCAGGCCCTCAAACAAATCACCTGCTTCCTTGCGGTTGATGATTAGAAGGGTGAGACAGGATGCCCAGACGATGCAGGCCGCGACAAACAAGCCGCCACCATCTTGATTGGGGTCGATCCCGAGCGGTGTAAAAAGATGAAAGCTAATCGCCCCTGTCATCACAGCAAGACCAATCGCCGAGCCGAGAACCTGCAAACGTTTAAACGCTGGAATCATCCCGATAAGGACCAATGCCGATGCGAGCAACTCGGCGGTTCCGATCACATATTGGCTGAATAGCCCTGTATGAGCGAACAGGCCTGCTGCGCCCCAGCTGGCTGCCCATCCATCAAGGAGACCGAAAATCACCTGTGTTTCGGTGGCGTCTGTGAATTTGTAGCGCAGGGAATCGAGGAAGATAAGGCTGACGAAAACCGGCAGAATGATTTTGACAATGCGGAAAATGTTCGTTGGCATGTTCGGCCTCATAGAGATGTTGGAGTCGAGTCCGCTGTATGGCATCCTCGCGCTCGTTCGCCAAATAATACCGGTGTCAGACGTGTAACGTCATCGCCCGGCGGGCAGAGTTCGGTGGCGTTTCTCTTCGCCGAATTTCAAAATATTCTCGGTCGATGAGTGCTTTATCCCGTAGTCGTTTTGCTCTCTCGGCGGTAAATTCCGCCATGAAGTCCGCGTGTATTGAATGACCCATAGATCAGCTGATCCTTTAGAGCCGGAGAGAATCAAGATGGATACACGTGCCGCGGTCGCCTTTGGGGCTGGCAAGCCGCTTTCGATAGAAACGGTTCAACTGGACGGTCCGCGGCCTGGTGAGGTGCTCGTTGAGATTATGGCGACGGGTATCTGTCACACAGATGCTTTCACCATTTCTGGTGACGATCCTGAAGGCGCGTTTCCCGCGATTATGGGCCATGAGGGCGCGGGCATCGTGCGCGAAATCGGCGCCGGTGTGACGTCTGTGAGACCGGGCGACCATGTCATCCCGCTGTACACGCCTGAATGTCGTGAGTGCGATTATTGCCTGCATCCCAAAACCAATCTGTGTCAGAAAATCAGAACCACGCAGGGTGCGGGCGTGATGCCCGATGGCACGTCACGCTTCTCACTCGATGGCACGCCAATCCTGCATTATATGGGCTGTTCAACGTTTTCGAACTTTACGGTTCTCCCCGAGATCGCCCTCGCGAAGGTGCGCAAAGACGCGGATTTTGAGAAAATTTGCTACATTGGTTGTGGTGTCACCACGGGTGTTGGCGCGGTGGCCTTCGACGCCAAAGTTGAACCGGGCTCCAACGTCGTCGTGTTTGGCCTGGGCGGTATTGGCCTCAATGTCATCCAGGGCGCACGAATGGTGGGTGCCAACAAGATTATCGGTATCGATATCAATGAAGATCGGATCGAAATCGCCAAGAAATTCGGCATGACCGATTTCATCAATCCAAAGAAAACCCCAGAACTTGTTGAAGCCATTATGGATCTGACCAATGGTGGCGCGGACTATTCCTTCGAGTGCATTGGCAATGTGAACACAATGCGCCAAGCGCTGGAATGCTGCCACAAGGGGTGGGGCGAAAGCATTATCATCGGTGTTGCCGGAGCCGGCCAGGAAATCTCCACCCGCCCCTTCCAGCTTGTCACCGGCCGTGTCTGGCGTGGCACAGCGTTTGGCGGCGCACGCGGGCGTACTGATGTCCCGAAAATCGTCGACTGGTATATGGACGGCAAGATCAATATCGACGATTTGATCACCCATACGATGCCGCTGGATGACATCAACAAGGCGTTTGATTTGATGCATGCGGGGAAAAGTATTCGGAGTGTGGTGGTTTATTGATGGCTCAGTTTAGATCGCTTGAAATGAAGAGTATGTGGTTGGCCGTATTGGTATTATTCGTATCGGCTTGTTCGGTCGAAAGTGTCGATGAAATTGAAGTTAGAGCTAACTTTGATCTCTACAGACAGAGCTTGATAGATAGAAACGGTGAAGTGTCGCGCAGTTATGTCAGCGCCTCGACTATTGAGTATTATGAAAGCCTCCGAGCGTTGGCATTGTATGAGACCGAAGAAGCGCTGAACCAGGCGGTTATAATCGACCGCCTAACAGTTTACCGGATCCGAGCGGAGTGGACTGGTGAACAGCTGGAAACCATGACCGGAGCAGAAGTATTTATCTATGCGGTCGATGAAGGCTGGGTTGGGTCAAATCTAGGCGCTTTAGACATCGTTTCAGTTCGCATTTTCGGTGATTCAGCCACTACAAATTTGAGTGTAAATGGTGAGCGCATGCCGTGGGGCTTCACGTTCCACAAAGAAGAGGGAGCCTGGCGTCTCGACCTTGCTTCAATGATGACACTGATGAACGGGGCCATGATCCAGCAAATAGACCAAATCGAGATGACTGAAATGGAGTTCATTGATTTTTTTCTGCGTAGTTCGGGCTACAGCAACGGTGCGGACGGACGAATTTTAAATCCGCTAGTTTCAACTGAGCCAAATTAAGTTGGGGGTCGATTTATCACCCTCGGTCGGGTCAATTCCATTTATTTGCATTTTTTTGTTTCGATTGGCTCAGCTTCTGTCATGATAGCGCACCGCTATCATGGAGCCCATCATGGGACAAATCCTCATCCGAAACCTCGATGACCACCTCATCGAAACACTCAAAACCAAGGCAAAGTCCGAGAATACGTCGCTTGAGCAATACCTTCGCGATCTGCTGGCGGAGACGGTGCAATCTGAACGAGATGCTTTTGATGCGTTTGCGCGGGGAATGCGTGAGCGGTCCCGTCCGTCCCTGATCGATCCGACAGACCTGATCCGTGAGGATCGCGATCGATGAATGTTGTGATTCTCGACGCGAGTGTCGCAACGAAAATGTTTCTGGCGGTTCCCGGGCATGAGCAAGCTATCGCGTGCGGGAGGCGGTACAGATTCTCAGCGCCAGTGCTTTTGCTGACGGAAACCTCAAATGCGCTCTGGAAATACGTGCGTCGTGGAGACACGAGCGTTGAGGAATGCCAGGATGCGCTTCGGGAACTGGAGAATTTTGTCGACTGTATCTGGTCGATCGATGTCGTGACGCATGCACTACGTCTCGCCTGCAAGCTCGGCCATCCTGTCTATGACTGCACCTACCTTGCCCTGGCCCAGATGCGGCAATTGCCGATCCTGAGTGCAGACAAGCGCTTGTTGTCGCTGGCACAGAACCAGCTCGATCTCGACATCATTGATCTCGCGAGCATTTCCGCCGATGACTAGCGCGCACGCGCGTATCGATTCCCCTCCCATGAAAGCCTTTCCATGACACTTCACATCACTGACCAGTTTGATAGCGGCAA
>JAQXCQ010000083.1 GCA_029251785.1 Maricaulis sp.
GGTCCGCGCTATGTCGACGGCTTGATATTTGATCTGTTCAGGGAAGCCATCCAATGAAACTTGAATCCTCGATTGCCGCGATTGTGACCGGTGGTGCCTCCGGGCTGGGTGAGGGCACAGCCCGTCGTCTGGCGGCGGATGGTGCCAAGGTTGCGATCTTCGACATGAATGCCGAGCGCGGCGAAATAGTTGCCGGCGAGATTGGTGGCGTATTCTGCCAGGTGGATGTGTCGGATGAAGCCAGCGTCGATGCCGGTTTTGCCAAGGCGCGCGCGGCGCATGGCCAAGAACGTGTGATGGTCAATTGCGCGGGCGTGGGTTGGGCCGAAAAGACAGCGCGTCGCTCGTCATCGACTGGCGAGATCAGCGCTCACTCCTTTGCGGGCTTTAACAAGGTCATTGCGATCAATTTGATCGGTTCGTTCATGTGTGCGGCGAAATCCGCTGCGGGCATGATGGCGCTCGATCCGCACGGTGAAAGCGGTCGCGGTGTTATCATCCACACGGCCTCTGTGGCGGCCCAGGACGGGCAGATTGGTCAACTGGCCTATTCTGCTTCCAAGGGCGGTATTTATGGCATGACCTTGCCAATGGCGCGTGACCTGTCTCGCGAAGGCATCCGCGTGAATACGATCCTGCCGGGCTTCTTCGAGACACCGATTTACGAGCAGATGCCGCCGGAAGTGAAGGTCAATCTGGCCGCTCATCTGCAATTCCCACAGCGTTTTGGTACGCCGGCTGAGTATGCAGATCTGGTCTCCTTTATGGTGTCCAACGACTATATCAATGCGGAATGTGTCCGTCTGGATGCCGGTGCGCGCATGCCACCGAAATAGGCGAAACTAATTGAAATCAAAAGGCCGGGGCCGCTGCTCCGGCCTTTTTTGTGTCTTCCGTGCGACAGGTCGTCACAGTTTATGCAAATCATTCGCATCTAGGGTGGACATCACGACCCCCTTCCCGTAATTGCGTATCATTCGCAATTTAGCCTAGACCTTCGGGAGACTCTCATGCGTTCCATTTTTCTTGCCGCTACCGCGCTTTCCACCCTGTCGTCCGCCACCTTTGCCAACACCAATGCCGCTGTCGCTACGGATTCCAATTCCGCCCCGGATATTATTACGGTTATCGGATTGAATGGTGATCCCGACGCCATTCCGGGCTCAGCCGACATGCTGACCGCCGAAGACCTGTCGATCCATGATTATGCGGATGTGACCCGGATCCTGCGCGCGGTCGCCGGGGTCAATATCCAGGAAGAAGACGGTTATGGCCTGCGCCCGAATATTGGTATGCGCGGCACGGGCGTCGATCGCTCTGACAAGATCACATTGATGGAAGACGGTGTGTTGATCTCGCCGGCGCCCTATTCCGCTCCTGCCGCCTATTACTTTCCACATTCAGGCCGCATGGCCGGTGTGGAAGTCATCAAGGGCGCGGCAGGTGTGCGCTACGGACCTCGCACACAGGGCGGCTCGCTCAATCTGCTCTCCACGCCGGTACCTGAGGAGACTGCCGGTTTTATGAGCCTTTGGCTTGGTGATGAGAACACACAACGCGGCCATGCCTATTTTGGCGGGATGACTGACATCGATGACGGTGTCCGCTTTGGCGGCCTTCTGGAGGGCTATTTTGATAGTGCGGATGGCTTCAAGACGATTGACGGATTTGAAGATCAATCGACCGGTTATGAGATCGAGGATTATGTTGGGAAGCTCCGTTTTGAAATCGACGGTGACTTTGCCGATCAAAGCTTTGAGCTGAAACTGCAATATTCCGACGAATTGTCCAATGTCACCTATCTTGGTCTCACCGATTCTGATTTCGCCGCGGACCCGTTCCGCCGCTATTCCGCCAGTCAGCTTGATCAGATGGATGCGGAGCATTCCGAGCAATCCCTTCGCTATCAGGCCGTCTTCAACAATGATGTCGTATTGTCGGCCGTTGCCTATTCCACCGAATTTTCCCGCGACTGGTTCAAGTTGGACCGGATCGATCCTGATGGCGCAGGCGCCGGCGGTGCGAGCAGTATTTCCTCAATCCTGGCCAATCCGGGTGGCAATGCCGCGGCATTTGAGATCATCCAGGGCGCGGCCGGGTTTGTGTCGGTCGATGATGCGGTCCTGATCAAGCACAATAACCGCGATTATTTGGCCCAGGGTGTGCAGTTTGAGCTGGCCGGCGAGTTAGACATGGCCGGAGCCAGCCACATGTGGCGCGTGGGTCTGCGCATCCACGAAGATGAGATGGATCGCTTCCAGTGGCGTGAACATTTCCGCATGGATAATGGTACGCTGGTCCGGACCCGAAATGATGTTCCGGGTTCAGAATCCAACCGGATTGATAGCGCCGAAGCCGTCGCATTTTTCATCCAGGACGAGATTGTTTTCGATCAGTGGACCTTCACGCCCGGCCTGCGCTTTGAGCAAATTGACCTCATGCGCGAAGACTTTGGCAAGCTGGACACAGATCGGACCGGTGCCAATCTGGTGGTGAAAACCAATAGCGTTGACGCCTTCATCCCTGGCTTCGGGATTCGCTATGATGTTAATTCGGAAATCAGCCTGTTTGGTGGCGTGCATCGTGGGTTTGCCCCGCCAGCTCCGGGATCAACGACCCAGGATACCGAAGATGCAACCAATTGGGAATTTGGTGCCCGCTACGCTGCCGATTTCTGGCATGTGGAGGCGATCGGTTTCTTCAACGCCTATGAAAATCTGATCGGCACTTGCACCAATTCAACCGGCGGCGGCTGTGTCATTGGCGACCAGTTTGATGGCGGCGAAGTGGATGTCTCCGGTGTCGAGCTGACCGGTAATATGGATTTGGGCAAGATGTTTGACCTGCCCTTTTCCATGCCTCTGCGTGGCGCCTATACCTATACACACGCTGAGTTCCAGACCGATTTCAATTCCGGTTTTGGCCCCTGGGGTAATGTCTCCACCGGCGATGAACTTCCTTATATTCCAGAGCACCAATTGTTTGCGGCGATTGGCATTGATGCCGGTCATTTCGGTGGTGAAATTGCCGTGTCCTGGGTTGATGAGGTGCGTACCAGCGCCGGTCAAGGAGCGTTGGACCCGACGACGAGTGTCGAAGGCCATACCGTTACCGATGCGTCAGCCTGGTATGCGGTGACCGATAATGTTCGAGCCCGAGTTTCCGTACGCAATTTGACCGATGAGGTGTATGCAGTTGCCAGACGTCCGGCCGGCGTTCGCCCGGGTTCCCCGCGCGCGGTGCTGTTCGGATTGTCGGTGGATTTTTGATCGCTCTTACGATCTGAAATTAGAAGGGCCGGAGCCTATGCTCCGGCCTTTTTTATTTGCGATTTGGCCTAGTCATTGGGCGATGGTCGCACGATATGATCCCCCAGATTGGCCATCACATCGCGGGCATCAAAAGCGGCTTCGCTTGATGGTTTGGGCCCATGTCCCAACAGGATTTCAGCGCTGGCTTCATAACGTGAAATCTGGCGGTGATTCATATCATCCCAGAACGGATCATAACCACCGCGCCAGCCCCAGCGCGGGTGGAAAAAGGAATAGTGAAAGCGAGAGCGGTGATCCAGGAAAAGATTACGACCGGTGACACGGCGACGCGTTTCTTCGTCCGTATAACGCTCGGCAAAGATGAAATGATCAAACCCCTGCTCGAGGGTCAATTCGGCCGCTCGATAAAGCAGATAGTTCTCAACCGTCTCACGATCTGTAAGCGAATTGCCGCCAAATGAGACGCGAAAGCGATCGGCTTCGATCTGATTTTCTTCAAATCCCCAACGCGAACCGACCGCGGATTGATAGGGCGTTGCGGTGGCGCAGGCTGTGACAAGTGCCAAGCCAGTCAACATAACAATGAGACGCTTCATGATGGGCTCCTGCCAGTGAATTGGGTCATATTTATCAATTATGACTCGTATTCGCGCAAAGAAAAGAGCTGAAATTATAGCCAACAATAATGGCCATTGCCAATTCCGGGGTAATCGGCTGGATGGTGTCTGTGTCGGGGTAGAAAAATGATCCGCTGGATCGTTCCAATACTGGGTTCAATCATAGGTGCCGCTGCGTGCTCGGCCGAAACCGTGCCGGCCGGCGCTATCCGGGTCGACGGTCATGTTTTATAGAGCTGCATAATGCGAGGTGGTGAATCGGCGGCGTGTGCGTGTGTCTCACGCGAAGCGCAATTGCGGTTCAATACGGCTGAACTCGAATTGATTGTTGGGGCAAATCGGAGAGCGGAACGGGAGGAGTTTGCCTCCCGTGTCGAAAGCGCATCGATGTCTCCGGCCGATCAAGATTTTCTCATTCGACGGGTTACCAATGCGGATATCGTCATCAGACAATCCTGCGGGCTAGCCCTGCTCAATCAACTGGCTGACGAGCCTTAAATTCTCTGCAAAATATTGATTTCAGTTGATTATATCAATTCAACCGTTGTTCAATGTCCACTTTTCGCCATTCGGCCGGGCTGATCAGGCCATTATGGGCGATGCGTACCGTGTGGATGACAGCATCAATTTCCCGACGCCAAAAATCCAGAAACCGGATCACCCTTGGATATTTCGGGGCGAGATCCTGCGTCTGCCAGAGGAAGCTCTGTAGCAGGGTTGGGTGGTCGGGCATAAAGTATAACACTTCGGTCGTTGTGAGCCGTTTTCCGCCCAATTGGCTTGCAAAATCTGGGTCTACTCTCTCCATAATCGTCTCCTCATATAAACGTCGCGTACAACACGCGCGGCCGCCACACCGCGGAGCGCGCGGCGTGGACGATCAGCATATTATGAGAAGTGGATGAATGAAAGCTGAGTCAGATAATGATTATCGGCCTCTAGGGCATATTCATTTCCAAAATCACCGTCGATGGACGCGGAGCTTCGGGCGCACTTCCATCACCGGGAAAGAGCGGCCAGGCGGCATTGGCAACCAACCAGGCACGGCCATCGGCAAGATCGATCAGGGTCGGCTCGGTATTGTCTCCCATATCGCGATGGGCCCTTAAGAGCACGTCGACATTGGCCACTGCCCGACCCTCTCGGTCCAGATCAATTGCCATCACCTGGTGAGGCGTGACGCCGTTGCGCACAGCGACAAGGCGACCATCGCGCGTATTGAGAAGACCATCGATACCGACGAGACTGTGCTCCCCCGCCTCAACCAGCGAGACAGACTGATCGCCCAAATCGATGCGCCAGATGCCAATCGTGTAGTCAGCGACATAGAGCGCACCCCGTGACAGGGCCAGGCCTTGCAAGCTGGTGAAGCGATCGTCCTCGACCAACACACGCAGATTACTGGACAAATCGTCCAATACATAGACGCGCGGTGCGCCATTATCAGACACGTAAACCGCACCGTCTCGGACAACAAAATCGGTCATGCGTTCGGCACCCTCGATTTCGTATTTCCGGTGCAGGTCGCCAGACACAAGGTCGAAAGCAAACAGGCCGGTGCCGGCTTCTTCGCCCTCGGCCATGGGTGTTTGTGGCAAGACACCAGATGACGCCCAGAGCATACGAGTCCGATCGTCCACACCAATGCCAAACACCGACCAAAGACCATCATCTGCATCGGCAAAGACAGTGACCTCATCGGGTGAGAATGGTTCGATCATCAATATTTCCCGCTCCGCTACCGAAGAGAGAAACAGGCGATCCATCTCGATATCCATGGCGACACCCTCGATCAGGGCGTCGGGTGCATCAACCACAGCGAGGCGTTCAGCGCGGCCAACCGGGGCCGCATTTTCGGCGAAACGCGCGATCAAGGCGTCGAGGCGTGCCGCATCCGCAGCGCGCAGAGCTTCTTCAAACCGCTCCAAACCCAATGTCAGACCCTGATCGGCAACCCGATCGAGTGCAGCAAAGGCGTCGTCGGGGCGATCATTCAGGACGGCGAGCAGGGTCAATAACCGCAAATAGGCGACCTGGCCCGGTTTGATCTGGAGATTGGCCTCGAGCAAGCGACGGGCGGTTTCGTAATCGCCGGCATTGGCGTGACGCATCGCTGTTTGGTAGAGCTCGGTCGAGATACTTTGTGGCGTTGGCGCGGCGTCTTCCTGCGCCAAGGCTGATGGCGCGAGCGCGGTTGTCACCCAAGCCGGTGCCAAGATTGCGGCGGCCATGATGGCCGAAAGAACTGTCTTACCCATAATTTCAAATCCCGATTTGCCCCGCCCCGGCGGTCTGTCGACTTTGGCACCCATCACAATATCGCCACGCGATGTCACCAACCGGGCCATAATGTGGAGTTTATGGGAAAAGCCGGTTTGAGAAAGCCAACAATTCACACCCAGGTCCGATTATGTCTCAACCCGTAGGCCATAATCGGATGAATGCAGCCCCAATAGTGACAAACGTCAGTGCCAGTGCGGCGAACAACCATCTTAATTTTTCTACATCACGCATCATCACGCACCAATAATTGCAAAATTTGCCGCATCGGGGGCGGTAGACTGGCAGGTTTTCGGGCTTCGCGGGTCACGTAAACGTGAACGAAATGACCCTCGGCCGCGGGCGTGTCCTGACCTGTTTCGAACAAGCCCAACTCGTATCGAACCGAGGAATTTCCCAGATGCGCGACCCGCAGGCCGATTTCGATATCTTGCGGATAGGCGAGCGGTGCGAAATAGGAGCAGCCGGTTTCGACAACGAGTCCGATGACCTCGCCGTCATGGATGTCGAGAACACCCGACTCGATGAGATGTGAATTCACGGCCGTGTCGAAAAAGCCGTAATAGGCAGCGTTATTGATGTGGCCATACACATCATTGTCGGCCCATCGTGTGGCGAGGGTCCGCCAGACGGCATAGTCGGATCGCGTGCGCTTGCCGATCACAGCACGGCCTCATAGCAGGCGGCGGCGGCATCTCGCGTCATCTCGCGTGGATTATTAACCAGGATCCGGGTGACCAACATGGCCTCCTCCGCCAAGCGCGGGATATCGTGCGCGGCGACTCCAACCTGGTTGAGCCGGGTTTCTATGCCCACTGCATCGGCGATGCGTTCCATTTCCTCGACAAGCGCCTCCGTAGACGTATGCAGGCCAAGATGCCCGGCCAGTTCGCCATAGAGCGGACCGGCGACGGGTGCGTTGAATCGCAGGACCGGTGGCAGCATCAAAGAATTGGACAACCCGTGAGGAACATGAAAAACGCCGCCCAGCGGGTAGGCCAACGCATGGACCGCGCCGACCGGCGCATTGGCGAAGGCCTGCCCGGCTAACATGGCACCCAGCAGCATGTCCTCGCGCGCCTGGATATCACTGCCCACAGTGCACGCGCGCTCGATGGCGCTGTGCAGCTTTTTAAGACCCGCCAGTGCCAGAGCATCAGAGACCGGGTTTTTCTGGAGTTTGGTCGTATAGGCCTCAATGGCGTGCACCATGGCATCGATGCCGGTAGCCGCGGTGGCGGCGGGTGGTAGTCCGATGGTCAAGCCTGCGTCGAGGATGGCCATATCCGGGTAGAGCGGCGGCGCATTGACGCCCATCTTGGAGCTTTCGCCGACAGTGATAACGGATATGGGTGTGACTTCCGATCCGGTGCCCGACGTGGTCGGCACCAAAATCAGGGGCAGGCGCGGTCCGGTCGCCTTGTTGACCCCATACATTTGCTCAAGAGTTTGAGGAGAGCCGAGCAGCAGCGCCACCAATTTGGCGGTATCCATCGAGCTGCCACCGCCAAACCCGATGATTAATTCGGCACCAAATTCCTCGGCTCGGATTTTCGCATCCATGACCACAGAATCGGGAGGATCGGCCTGGACCTTGTCGAACACGCAGACGCTGAATCCGGCGGATTCCAGTGACGCAATCGATGGATCAATCAGCCCTGCAGCGCGGACGCCCGGGTCGGAGACAATAAAAATGCGGCGATGACCGCTTAAAATCAGCGCCGCGGTTTCGGCGAAATTCACCGTGGACCCTGTTCCGACGTGGATGTGCGGAACTGTTCGAAACTCAAAGGCTTTCATGGACCGACTCCTCGCCGTCATATTCGCGGGCGCAGGCGGCCGCGTCCAGTCTACATCTGCGTGACATCACAGAGCGTAGACGCCAACCCGGTGACACATATCGTTCTGGGTCGGCACATTATTCAACCCAGACCGCCTGATGGGTCACCTTGCCCAGCGGTCGCGCTTTCCTGTTTGACGGGACACACAGTCCTCTTGCCCAAGGCTGCTGGTGGCTATGCGGGACGCTATTGATGATGCCCGCCCAAAACGCCCCACGACGCAGACGACTATTATCGTCGCTCCCCTGCGCTATTTCGGCGAATGCGCAGGTCGCGCTTGCAATACCGATTCGATAACGGACCCAAGTTGAGCCGCTTCATCGGCGCGCGCTGAGCCGGTCCGCCAGGCGATACCAATTTCGCGGCCAGCTATAGGCGGATCGAAGGATGTCACGCTCAGGCCGAGCCGATCTACAAGGCCGGCATCGACCGCCATCTTTGGCAATAGAGTTGGACCCAACCCCGACCGGACCATTTGCACCAAAGTGTGAAGGCTAGTGGCCGCGAAATCCGAGCGGACACGCTGTGTCGAGCAAATCGACAGGGCGTGGTCGCGCAGACAATGCCCGTCTTCCAGCAGGAGCAATGCCTCCTCATCCAGATCGGCGGGCTTCAGCGTCTTGCGGCCGGCCAGCTTGTGATCCGAGGCGCAGGCAAACATGAATTCGTCCGATGCGATGGAGCGACTGGAAATATTGTTGGCCTCATAGGGCAGGGCGACCAGGGCTGCATCCAGCCGGCGCTCACGCAGACCGTCATACAGGCGGGCGGTCAAATCCTCGCGCAGGAACAATTCCAGCCTGGGAAAGCGCGACCGTAATTTGGGCAGTACGCTGGGCAATAGGAATGGGGCGATGGTCGGAATCACTCCCAGCCGGAACGGCCCGGTCAGCGGCTCTCCGGCCACTTGCACGGCGGTCACCAAATCTTCGCTTTCCGACATGACACGCTGTGCCCGATCGACCGCGGCCTCGCCGGCCGGTGTGAGCGTGGCCTGACGTGCCCCGCGCTCGACCAGAACGGTGCCAAGAATGCTCTCCAACTCCTTGATCGCCGCGCTCAGTGTGGGCTGGGTGACATGGCAATTCTCGGCGGCACGTGAGAAACTTCCATGGCCGGCAAGGGCGATCAGAAATTGCAATTGGCGGAGCGTGGGAAGCTGGGTCATAGCTATAGATATCCTCTATAGCGAAACTAAAGACAATCCATTGGAATTATATCGTGGGCCGGTTCATACAGGTCGAGAAGATTCGCACGCCCACTTTGTTGGGCCAATTTAATGGAGAATTACATGCTGGGTGTCGGTGAAAAACTGCCCGATTTCGAAATCACAGGCGTGAAGCCTGGCTTCAATGCACACGAAGAAAATGGTGAGAGCGCTTTTGAAGCGATCAACCAGGACAGCTTTGCAGGCAAATGGAAAGTCATCTTCTTCTATCCAAAGGATTTCACCTTTGTTTGCCCAACCGAAATCGCGGCCTTCGCCAATCTTGTCGATGAGTTTGAAAGCCGCAATGCGGTTGTCATGGGCGGCTCGGCGGATAATGAATTCGTCAAGCTGGCCTGGCGTCGCGACCATGCAGACCTGGACAAGCTGGGCATGTGGCAATTTGCTGACACGACCGGTTCCCTGATCGATTCCCTGGGCATTCGCTCCGATGCCGGCGTGCCTTACCGCGCGACTTACGTGGTCGATCCGGATGGTGTTGTGCAGCACGTTTACGTCAACGCACTGGCCGTTGGCCGCAACCCGAATGACACACTGCGTGTCCTCGATGGTCTGCAGACCGGCGAATTGTGTGGCTGTAACCGCCAGCCAGGTGAAGCGACTCTGTAAGAGCAGGCGCATATCTACACCTTTTCAAGCGGCCCGCCCTCAGTCTCGAGAGCGGGCCGTTTTTGGTTTGACGCGACACTGTCAGGTTAATGTTTTGGTTAATCTTTTCACCGTTTTCCACAAAACTTGCCGCCCCTCATATCGTCCGTATAATGAGTGAATGTCGATGATGGACCATATCCTGAACCGCCCGACAAAACGGGCGGACCAATCCGGCGCGCTGCGCGGTGGGCGGACCTGGTTTTCACGACATACGATCAATAAGGCCAAGCAGTTTTCGGATGTATCGTGGCTGCGACTATTGGCACCCGCCATCCTTGGAATCGGTCTTATGGTGGCCGGTCAAACACTGCTGGCAGGCGATGGTGCGGCCTTCGCCAATTTGGCAGGCTTGCTGATTTTCATCTTCAGCCTCAATGGCATCATCTCGCGTGCCTGGCAGGACATAACCCACCGCTAGGCAAGCATTTCAATTACATCGACGATTGACCCCACCGGCGCACTCTTTACTGTGCGCTGAAATATGATGCGCGGAGCGCTTGCGCGCGCGAGCAAAATCCTCGGGGAGGGGAGTCTCATGGGTTGGTGGTTCAAGACAAAGCTGTGGTTGCGTGTATTGCTGGCACTGGTCGCGGGCATAGGCTTTGGCGTCCTCGTCAACGATACCTTGGGATCTGCTGACGCGACCGTCTTCATGCAGACCTGGATCAGTCCGATAGGTCAGGCCTTTGTTCGGTTAATCCGAATGTTGATTGTGCCGCTGATCTTCACCACGCTGGTGGCCGGCATCATGGCGATGGGCGACCCCGCCCGATTGGGCTCGCTGGGCCTCAAAACCATCCTTCTTTACATGGGCACCACCCTGTTTGCGAACATTGTTGGGTTGACGGTTGGAACATTCTTCCGTCCCGGTGAAGGTGCCGACCTGGGTGGCGTAACCCCTGAACAATTAGGCGAAGCCACGCCGCTCATCGATCGCGTGCTGGCCATCATCCCACAAAACCCGATCGCCGCCCTGGCAGAAGGAAATGTTCTCGCGATTATCTTCTTCTCTGTGATGCTTGGCGTGGCAATTCTTTCAACTGGAAAGGCGGGCAAACCGGTTGGCGACCTGTTTGAGTCGGCATCCGAAGTTGTCATGAAGATCACTCATTACGTGATGGAAGTGGCTCCGTTTGGTGTGTTTGCTCTGGTCGCAACAACAACAGTTGTTCAAGGACTTGAGGCGCTTCAGTCGATCGCAGCCCTTATTGGAGTGGTTTATATCGGCCTGGTGATCCATGCCGTCATTACTTACGGCATTCTCGTCCGAATTATCCTGAACCTGCCACTCATCCGGTTCTTCCGGGGTATTCTGGATGCCGTTGCTGTCGCCTATTCAACGTCCTCGTCCTCTGCAACATTGCCGGTAACGATCGCCTGTGCGACAGACAATCTTGGCATCAAGAAACCTGTTGCCGGGTCTGTTCTTCCGCTCGGCGCGACCATCAATATGGATGGTACAGCTCTGTATCTGGGCATTCTGGCGCTATTTGCTGCCCAGGCGTTTGGCATCGAACTAACCTTGATGAACTACGTCATCATCGCCTTCACCGCTGCCCTGGTCTCCATCGGTGCGGCGGGTATTCCGTCCGCATCCCTTTTCCTATTGGCCATCGTTCTGGACACATTCGGTGTCACGGTTGAACAGCAAGCCATCATGCTCGGCCTGCTCCTGCCGGTCGACCGGATTATGGACATGGCACGCACGTCGGTGAACGTTATGGGCGACAGTGCTGTTGCGACCGCCGTGGCGAAATGGGAAGGCGAGCTGGACGAGGAAACCTTCAAGACGCCGGCTAAAATCTAGCGGCGCCTAGGGGCAAAACTTGCAGCAATTCCATATCAGGACGATCGAATTGGTCATCGCGGTCAGCGTGGTGGTCATTTCGGTCGCCTCGCTGTTTGTCGCGGTCTATCAGGGCATGGTGATGGAGCGGACGCTGAAGGCGAGTGTCTGGCCGCTCGTCCAGATCGAGCACGGCAATTACAATCCGGACAATGATTCCCGCGAACTTAGCTTTACACTCAGCAATCTGGGCATTGGTGCAGCGCATGTCCGCACAATGGAAATTACCTAAGACGGCGAGTCACTTCGAAATATGTACGAAATGATGTCGCTCTGTTGTGCAGAGGGTGAGACGCGTGAGGACCGACAGGCTCAATTGCTACGGCTTTCCCAGGACCGGACGCTCTTTATCACCACCACGCTGGTCCGTGATCGTCTGATTTCACCCAATGATGAAAACAC
>JAQXCQ010000091.1 GCA_029251785.1 Maricaulis sp.
CTGACCCCATCATTACGAATGATGTGCTCTACCAGCTGAGCTAATGCGGCCAACCATGTTGGGCGTAGGCCATTCGACCATAGGCGGCCGGAAATTAGCTTTGAAATTTGCGCGAAGCAAGTCGAGAGGCAGGCTCTCATTGTCGGGTTTGCATTGCCGGATGGGGCAGGTTTGGAAATCTTGGATACGTTGATTGCGGAACGATCAGAACCACCAGAATCGGGACGGATTCGCAATTCAATTTAACGCCGAGACATCTCCGCTACCCCTCGCCGGGGCTGAATAATTCAGGCCGGCTCACCCATGAAAACTTTGTCCTGTATGCGAGCCTCGATGCCGGCACCCATCCGGTCGAAATCGGGCTCACCCATGTTTTCGATGACAATGTTGGCCCGATGGCGCTGAGGTTCTACATGCTTGTCATGCATGGGTCGAACCAGCGTTTGGTATTGCAATCGTACACTCTCGGGCGTGCGGTCGCGTTCGGCGACATCGCGGGCAAGACGGCGCTCGAAGCGGATCTCATCGCTGGCATCCACGAAGACAGTCAAATCGAATACTTTCGCCAGTTCCGGTGTCGCGAGCAGATGCAGGCCTTCGACGATCAAAACCGGTGCGGGCATTCGAGTCACGGTGTCAATGCACCGGCAATGCGTGCCGAAATCATATTGCGGGGCATTGACGGGCTGGCCCGATTGCAATGTTTGCAGGTGAGCAGTCAGCAAGCCGTGATCCTTGGCGGCCGGCTCGTCGAAATTGAAGGTCGCAGCATCGAAACCCGGCATATTTCCCGCATCGATATAATAGTCATCTTCGGGAATAACGTAACACCCCTGCTGAGCGAAGGCGTGTGCCAGAGATTGGGCCAATCGGGTTTTACCCGATGCAGAGCCACCCGTTACTGCCAAGATAAAAGGTTTCATGTCAGGCCGCCTGTCCGCTGGAATCCGCCTCATCGTCAGCCACGCCCGGATCATCGGGCTGACGGGTTTGCTCGTAATAGGCCGTTCCACTGCCCGGAGTCACGCCCCCAGTTTCAACTTTCTCACTCGGCGCTTCCAGCAATGCCGTCTCAGGGACAGCTTCTGCGTTGGATTCAAAGCGTTCATAGCGCGGGTGGATAAGGCGCGCTTCGTCGCCATAAATAAAGACCATGCGCTTCCAATCCTCCGGTGCGTAGGCGAACGCGCGGCCCTCGGTGTCGATGTCGGACCAATCGGGCTCGGCGGCGCCGGCAGCGGCCCGGGTCATCCAGCGCCGGGCAAGATCATCCTCGCCCTGCAGGCGGGCGAGACGGGCGGCTACAGCACAGAGACGGGCAGTTGGTGTACCCAACTCCATCAGAGGCTCGAGAATACGCTTGGCGTGTACAGCCTCGCCATTATCCAGGGCGATCTGGACGAGAAGCAGCTTGCTTTCCCGATGATCGGGGTTGAGCGCGGCGAGGGCTTTGAGGCGTTCGGCCCGCTTGGCCTTGCTGTCGGATTTGCGCAGGAAATGATAGGCGCGAGCGATGGCGGGATGCGGTGCGGCGGTCCAGCACGCTTCGAGCACGTCAGCGGCCTTCTTGTGACGACGCGCCTTGGCAAGCAAGCGCGACGCCAGCGCAGCCGCGGGCGCGAAACCTGCGGCGGCTCGTACCGCGGTTTCAACCAATTCGCGGGCCTGTTCGGGATCGTCCGTCTCGATTTCCAGTGCGGCGGCGGTCAGCACGACGGCGCGGCGACGACGGGCCCGGTCGGCGGGTATATGTTTGCGGCGCTCGCCTTCATTGAGGGTTGAGTGAGCGGTCTGCCAGTCGGCCTGCGCAACTTGCGCATCAAACAGCGCGTCGAAGGCCCAGCGCGCGCCTTTTGCTTTTTCGAAGGCGTCTGTGGCGTGCTCGATGGTCAGCTCATGATCGGCGCGATCATGCGCCAATTGAGCGAGTCCACGGCGGGCGACGACCCGTGTTTTGGGATCTTCCAACAGGGTTTGATAATGATCTTCAGCGCCTTCCAGATTTCCGGCAGCTTCAGCGGCACGGGCTGCGAGAAGTTGCGACAAAGCCGGACGATCGAGCAAGGCATCGGCCCGCGCGGCTTGACGGACGGCGGTTTCTCCATCTCCGGCGGCGGAGGCGATCAGCGCCCGTTCGAGGGCATCAAAACCCTGTTCTTTGCGGCGACGGGCGTAAAGGTTTTTAAATTTATCCGGCGATGTCCAAAGTTTGTAAACCGCCCAGATCGCGACAAAAAGAAGGAAAGTGGACACAAACAATATAGCGACCGCCACCACGAACGGCATCTCCATGCGCTCACCCAGGAATTCGAATACGGCTCGGCCGGGATTGAGGGCCAGAAAGGCACCAAGAAACGCCGTCATCACGGCGACGGTGATCGCTAGAACAAATCGGATCATGTCGGATTGGCTCCCTGGGCTGTTGCATCCCGGACGAGGGCTTGCCTCAGACTGGTGATATGCGTGTCCACGCTGGAACGAGCGCTGGCGGTGAGAAGCCACGCCTGGGCAGCTTCGAGGGGTTGATCTTGCAGACGCTCAATCATGGAGACCGCCCCTTGCAGATCCCCCTCACGCAAACGCTGCTCAGCAAATTCAGTGATGGCCAGCGGGTCGGTGTCATTTTCATCCGGGTCAACCGAACGCACTTCGATCAAGCCAAAGAATATTCGCCCAGAACCGGCCGCATCGCGAATCTCGGCTCCGGGAAAATCGTCGATCAATGTCTGCTGTGTCGGGACGCCGGCGCGGGACCAGCTGGCGAGGGCAGCCACGTCTGCATTGCCGCGCCACAGGCGCGCGAGGGCAGCGCGTTCGGCTTCGAAGGCGTCGCCGCTGGCGGCGATATCGCGCATGGCGGTCAGGGCCAGGGTGCGGGCCGCGAGTTGGCGGGCGGCATTGCCGGTGTCAGCCGGACGGTCTGCGGCACTGGTGGCAGTGGTCTGGGCCGTGTCGGCGATGGTGCGGGTTTGGGCCAGTTCTGCTTCAAGATCGGTGATGCGTGTCTGGAGTGCCGCCAGGGCGGGGCCGTGATCGATTGCAATCTCTGATGACGTCGCCGGTGCGGTTTCGAGCGCGACGAGGCGTTCGGACAGATTTGCCAATATTTGCGGGTCGATACCGCCATTGGCCTGGCCTGCGTCAAGTTCAGCTTGTTGCAGGCGTGAGGTTTGCGCCGTGTCGCTTGTCTGCAGGGCTGCGATCTGAACACGCAAGTCTTGCAGCTCCGCCATGTCTGCCGGTTCGGCCGGAATTGATTCCAGCGTCGTCAGTCGCGCCTCGATCGCGGTTAGATCCGTCGTTCCGGGCGGTACCGCTTCAAGCGCGCCCAGGCGGGCATCCAGATCTTCGACCGGACCGGTAACCGCCATGCGCGCGGTCTGGGCCGGGTCTTCGCTTTCCAAGGCCGCGAGGCGTGTTTCAAGGCCGGTGATTATGGCGGTCTGGGCAGCAAGTTCCTGAGACAGACCGGCATCATCGATTGCCGCAGTCGGTGCGGCGAACATGCGCGAACCGGCAATTCCCAAGGCGCCACCGGTGAGTGTGGCGACAACCAGGGCGACAAGGACACTGCCCGTCAGGCCGGATGGTTTTGTCATTGGCGCAAAACCGCCTTCATCGTCAGCGGGTTCGAATTCGGCATCGACCGGTTCTGGGGCGACAGGATCAGATGATTTTGCCATGGAGGTCCGCGTTTTTTAACTGGGTTTTGAATACTCTAGGACGGGTCGCGCGCCTGCGCCAGTTCCGCGTCCGGCCCAAGAAGGGATAAAAGTGCTTTTTCGTCCGCACTCGCGGCAAATTTCACGCAGGCAAATGCGCAGCCCTGTAAAGGTTTGACGGCGTTTTCGCTGAGCCCATAGATCGACATAGAGCCGCACCAGCGCATCAGACCAAACTTCGTCATCAGATCGAGGAAGGACTTGGCGCCACGGGCGGAGTGTATCAGGACACGGATTGGCCCCCCGGAGATGATGGCGGCAATGGCCTGTTCTCCCAGCGTATCGACCGAGACGGTGCCGTATCCCATCGCATTGCGAACCTTGAATCCAACCTTCTCGAGATCACCGGCGAGGTCACCGGCGGTATGAACGCCTCGCACATGCAGAATCTCGCCATCCTCGGGCATGCGCTGGCGTGCGATCATCTCCGCCAATGAGATGACATTTCCGCCTGCGGCCTGTACGTCGACAAACCCGATCCCGCGCGCCGCTTCTGCGGTGGCTTTCGCCACGGCGAAAACAGGGAAATTTCGCTCGGGGCGACGCGCGGCCCAGGCCCGGACACCATTCGCGCTGGTAAAGGCAATCGCCTGAACATCACTGAGGTCGGTATCGATACGGGCGCGAAAATTGACGTCCAGAACTGGTGACACGATGGGATTTATTCCGATGTCACGCAGGGCCGCGGCCGTTCGATCGGCACCGGGCCGCCCGCGTGTCACCAGGACGGTCATGCGGTTTCTATGACTGCCAGCAACGCCGGTCCGGCGGCCCGCCGCACCGCCATGCCGTATTGGTGACCCGCGGCGGCCATGGCCTCCAGGGTTCGCTCAGACATTTTCAAACTCCCCTGCTCACGCCATTTCTTCTGACCGTCCGGCGTTAAAACTTCGCCGACGAAGTCCAGGGTTTCCAGATCAACATGGGCGGCGATCGGGGTGCGGCAGGAACCGTCGAGGGCTGCCAGGAAGGCGCGTTCGGCGGTGATGGCCATTTCGGTATCAACGTGATTGAGCGGCTTCAATATGTCTTGCGCGTACGCATCGTCGTCGCGAACCGCCACGCCAACAGCCCCCTGGGCGACGGCGGGCAGCATTTCGGTGATCTCAAGCGGGTCGGCTTTCGCTTCCGGTTGACCGAGGCGATTGAGACCGGCGCGCGCCAGGAAGGTGGCATAAACCTCACCGGATTCCAGTTTGGACAGACGCGTGGCGACATTTCCGCGAATCGGTACGACGGTGAGATCCGGGCGAGCATGCAGCAATTGCGCCTGGCGACGCAGGCTGGCCGTGCCGATGATCACGCCCTTTGGCAGGTCCACAAGCCGCGTTTCACCGCCGCGGGCGAGCAGCATGTCGCGTGGATCTTCGCGTTCCAGAGTTGCGCCCAGTATCAGACCGGCGGGCCATTGGGTCGGCACATCCTTCATGGAATGCACGGCATAGGCGGCGCGTCCGTCGAGCTGGGCTTCGTCGATTTCCTTTGTGAACAGGCCCTTGCCGCCTGCCTCCTGCAGTGTGCGGTCCTGAATCTTGTCGCCGGTGCTGACCAGACCAAGGATCGGAAAGGCCTCCTCGCGATCTGCATCGGCAATATTATGCGCGACGGCCAGCTTGGCCTGCACATCACGGGCCTGAACAAGAGCCAGAGGTGACCGCCGTGTGGCGATGGGCATGGGTTTTGTCAGTGTAGACACGTTGCAGGAACCCCGCGGTAAGGATATCGATCAGACATGGACTTAGCCCCCGCCTCCCCCACAACGCAAGAGAAGACCCTCACGGTTCTTGGTCTTGAATCCAGTTGCGATGAAACTGCGGCGGCCATCCTGCGCCGTGCGCCGGACGGATCGCAGGAAATTCTCGCCGATTTGGTGCTTGGTCAAAACGATGCGCATGCGCCGTTTGGCGGCGTAGTGCCGGAGATTGCCGCGCGGGCGCATGTGGAAGCGATTGATGGTCTGGTTGTGGAAGCGCTCAAGGCGGCCAAGCTGACGCTGGACGATATTGACGGGTTTGCCGCGACGGCCGGTCCGGGTCTGGTGGGCGGTGTGATGGCAGCGCTGATGACGGCCAAGGCGCTGGCCCTGGGCACTGGCAAACCGCTAATTGCGGTCAATCATCTTGAGGGGCATGCCCTCTCCCCGCGGCTGAGCGAAGACGTGGCGTTTCCTTATTTGCTGCTGCTGGTCTCCGGCGGGCACACGCAATTGCTGATTGCCGAGGATGTGGGTGTTTATCACCGGCTGGGCTCGACGATTGATGATGCGGCGGGTGAAGCGTTCGATAAGACGGCAAAGGTTATGGGGCTGGGCTTTCCCGGCGGACCTGCGCTGGAGAAATTTGCGCAAACGGGTGACGTTGAGCGGTTTGCCTTGCCGACGCCGTTGCGAGGACGTCCGGGGTGCGACTTTTCTTTTGCCGGGCTGAAAACTGCGGCGCGGCAGATCTGGGACAAGCTGGAGAACCCGAGCGATCAGGACCGGGCGGACTTGTCGGCAGGCGTGCAGTCGGCCATTGCAAAATCACTGGCGCAGCGCTCTGGCCGGGCGATGGATATGTTTGTTGAGCGCTATCCAAATGTTGCCGAGCCGAGGCCGTTTCTGGTCGCTGGCGGCGTGGCGGCCAATAAGGCGGTTCGCACGGCATTGAGTGATGCGGCGGCGGAGCGTGGTTTTGAGATGACGGCACCACCGATGAAGTGGTGCACCGATAATGCGGCGATGATTGCGCTGGCCGGTATGGAGCATTTGGTGCGGGGCCAAACTGATGATCTGGACGCAGCCGCGCGGCCGCGCTGGCCTCTGGACGAACAATCGGCCAAAATGAATCCGGCAATTGGTGCGGGACGAAAAGGACCCAAGGCATGACACAGTTCAACACAATCGGTGTTTTAGGTGCAGGTGCGTGGGGAACGGCTCTGGCCCAGACGGCGGCGAGCGCCGGGCGCAGCGTGATCTTATGGTCCTTCGAGCACGACGTGGCTGACGTCATCAACAAGCAGCATGAAAATACGATTTATCTGCCCGATGTCGCCCTGCATGAGAGCATTGATGCGGTCACGGCGCTGACGGATCTGGACGCGTGCGATGCGGTGCTGGCGGTGGCACCCGCGCAGCATTTGCGGCGGGTGCTGGAAGGCTTTGCGCCGTTTGCTCCGCGCGGCATTCCGATTGTTCTGTGCGCCAAAGGCATCGAGCAATCGTCCTTGCAGCTGATGACCGATGTGCTGGCCGAGACGATCCCGTCGGCGATACCGGCTGTGTTGTCGGGTCCAAGTTTTGCCATCGACACGTCCAAGGGCCTGCCGACGGCTGTGACGCTGGCCTGTGAAGATGAAGCGATTGGCAATGGCCTGATCCAGGCGCTGGGTACGCCGCGTTTTCGACCCTATCTGGCGACGGATCTGACCGGCGCTGAAGTGGGGGGTGCGGTGAAGAATGTGCTGGCGATTGCCTGCGGGATTTCCGAGGGCCGTGATCTGGGCAAGTCGGCGCATGCGGCGCTGATCTCGCGCGGATTTGCTGAAATGGTACGACTGGGTATGGCGCTTGGTGGCCAGCGCGAAACGCTAAGCGGGCTGTGTGGTTT
This sequence comes from Maricaulis sp., assembly GCA_029251785.1. Classification (GTDB taxonomy): domain Bacteria; phylum Pseudomonadota; class Alphaproteobacteria; order Caulobacterales; family Maricaulaceae; genus Maricaulis. The sequence goes on from JAQXCQ010000091.1 coordinate 7,310, forward strand.
GGGTGATCTGGTGCTGACCTGCTCGTCGCCACAATCACGCAATATGTCTTGCGGGCTGGCGCTCGGACGCGGTGTACATCTGGATGATATCATGTCGTCGCGACGCGCCGTGACCGAGGGTGTGGCCAGTGCGCCGGCTGTTGTGGAACTGGCAAAACGCCATGGTGTAGAGATGCCAATCTGTGAGGCGGTGGATCATATCCTCGCCGGCCGCGTCAGTGTTGAAGACGCAATCGAGGGCTTGCTCAATCGCCCATTTACGCTTGAAACTGCCTGAGGAATTTTGATGTTATTTTTGGTGCACACCTATGACCGCGAAGGCGGGCTTGAGACCCGTATGGCCAATCGCGAGGCGCATGTCGGCTGGCTGAAGGCAGCAGGCACACGCATCAAGGCGGCGGGGCCGTGGATGAATGAGGCGGGCGAAATGGCCGGCTCATTGCTGATCGTGGATATGGAAGATCGCGCCGCGCTGGATGCCTGGCTGGCGACTGATCCCTACGCGCTGGCCGGTCTGTTTTCGAAGGTGGAAGCGGCACCCTATAAATGGGTGATCAATGCCCCGGTCGAGGCGTGAGCCAGGCCCCCACCGCCGGCACAATTCTCGGCAAACTCAGCGATCTGCCCGACCCCAGCGCCCGGGCGAGTGACTGGAATGATGGCGCGGTGATCCTCGTGCATCGCAATGGCGTCGTCACCGCTTGGATGAACGAATGCCCCCACGCCCAACTCCGCCTCAGCCTGACCAGCGGCAAGGTGCTCCTGCACAAAGACGGCTTCATCGTCTGCCCGATCCACGGGGCGAGCTTTGAGAGCGAAAGCGGTGCATGCGCCGGTGGCCCGGCAGGCGATGACGGGCTTACGGCTGTGGTGGTGAGGGTTGTGAGTGGGGATGTGGTGGCGGGTTAGGAGTTAGTCCGATTGCTGACCTTCCAAAATGCAGTGCACCGTTGTGATAACCACATCATCCAAGTCCAATAGCCTCACCACCTGATCACTCACTTGCTGGTCGACAACCATCCCGCCCACGGCAAACCCGTGAGCGCTGCCGCGGATATCCATCAGCGAATCGGTCACCCCGGAGCCGTGTTCCCGCAGCTGCCACTCAGGCGCTTGAGGTTCTTCTGGATCGCATCGCTCGGCTGAAACATCTGAGAACGCTAACCGATCATTTCTTGGAGCAACAGGATCCCCGTCATAACCAATTCCGTTATAATTGTAGGCGTTTGCCGACCCTCCCGTCAGATACAATCCAAGAGCCCCAATTTCTGATCTTGAGACCATGATGCCCCGATAGAATGGGCCGCCTGGAACACTCCCGATTTGCACCCACTCGATCAAAGCCAAACTTTCATCGACAGACCCTATCCAACAATCATCGATCGCGGCAAAGCTCCTCCTGCCCCCTGGTTCGGTCGGCGGGATGACCGCCGTCCCGCCGCAAATATGGATTCGGTTTACGCTATCAATGGCCCCCGCATGCCCAAACACCGGTGCGCCCGGGAATGGCGTCGCTTCGAACCACACACCTTCTTCCACATCATAAACCTGCACCTGATCGACATTGTCCGTGTCGTGCCAGCCGGAGACGAGGTAGATGTAGCGGTCCTGGTGGGCCAGGGCGACGGTGTCGTCGACGGGGACGGGCATGTTGGTGATGTGGGTGTAGGTCTCGGTGGCGGGGTTGAAGCGCCAGACTTCGGGGGTGGAAGATTCCGAGCCGTCTTCGGCGACGGTGTAGCCGCCGAAAATGTAGATCTGGCCCTGCACATTGACCGCGACGGAGGCGAGACGACCGATGCCATCCGGGATGGGGTCGATTTCGCGGCAGGTACGCGCTTCGAGGTCGCAGGCATAGGCGTCGGCGGTGACGTCCTGCCAGGTCTTGCCCTCGTGAAGGCCTGCGAAGGAATACGCCATCTCGCGGCCCTCGATCATGGCACCGGCAACAGCGTTATTGGTGACCGGTTCAGGCAGATGCGCCCAGGCTTCCGGGGCTTCGTTCTGAGCATGGGTGGTGCCAAACAGCAGAGTTGCGGCGAAGGCAGCGAGCACGGAATTACGCATCATGTCACGCTTTCTGCGGGCTATTCGGCCGCTTCAGTTTTCAGGTCCATGCCGAAAAATTCCCGCGCCTCGCCGATTAGCGCCTGCTTGGCGAAGGAGACGATCTCGGCTCCTGCCTCGGGTGTCGCCTGGGCTGGGTCTGAACCTATGCGGCCATCGGGGAAGCGTTCGCGATAATCGGCCGCGTCGGCGAAGCCGCCGACTGGAGCGATCTTCGGGGACATTTCTACCTTCTTGATCGCTTGCGGCAGAGCATATTGGGTGACGGAGACTTCCGACGCCGTGGCGTGCATGCCCTCACCGACCGGGAAGATTTTCTTGCACGTGGCCATGACGCCATTCAGCTCCCACCAGTTTCGCTGCATCAGCTGGATCGGGCACGGCTCTCCGGCCAGAGAGTAATTGGCGTAATATTCGGCGAAGGCGGCGTTTATCGTGGTGATATTGCCGCCATGTCCATTGAAGAAGAAGATCTGCTCAAAACCGTGGCGCGCCAGGCTTTCAATCCAGTCATTAAGCGCCGCGATCATGGTCGACGGGCGCAGCGTCATCGAGCCGGCAAAGCCGAGATGGTGCTGGGCGATGCCGACATTGAAGGTTGGCCCAACCAGAATACCCGCCTCGGTACCGGCTTCGGTGGCGATGACTTCCGGGCAGATACTGTCAGTGCCAACAAGACCGTTGGGGCCGTGCTGTTCGGTGGAACCGATCGGGATGATGATGCCCTTGCAACGGGCCAGATAGGCATCGACTTCAGGCCAGGTGGCGTGGTGGAGCAGCATGGGCGTTTTCCTCGGGCAGATTTCTTGGCCAGAAGAAAAGCGTGCCTTGGCGGCTAGCGCAAGCCCGCGCGACCCCGGCAGCGTGTCATGAAGCTGCGCTGCGGCGGTTTCAGCTCTCCGTCGATGGCGATGATGACTTTCATCATACGCATGAAATCTTGCATTTCGTCGGTGCCAACGTTTTGGGAAATCAGGTCCATCATCGGGTTGATGGCATTTCCCGGATCGTTGAGATCGGACAGGATCCAGATTGCGCGGGAAAGCAATTCCTCGGAATCCTCGGGGCCGAGATCGAAGCCTTTTTCGACCTGTTTGCGGATTTCAGCCTTGTGTTCGTCGGTCACCTCGCCGGCGACCTGCGCCACACCGAGCATGAGGATCGTCGCGGCCTCACGCGGATCTGTGACGATGGCCAGGCCCTTCTTGCGAGTTTTGGATCGAAATTTTAGTTTGCGCGGGAGATTGGCGGCCTCACCTGCTATATCAAGCAAATTTTCGGCACCCTGACGCGCCATGTTAATGCGATACAGGACGACACCAATGGTCGTCAGAAGCCCGATCAAGCCCAACAAAATATGCATCTAATCCCCCGGTCAGCGGGAGACTATACGCGGTGAGCGTGTATGAAAAGCATTTTTCGCCCAGCGAATTATTGGCGGCGCCGACGGCTCAATGCTTGCGGCTTTCGGAGCGGTAGATAAACGTCGCCAGCGCGGCGAGTAGAATTGTGCAGACGAGAATATAGTGCATTTTACGACCCCTGAACCCGCATCGCCCAAAGTCCCCGCGAC
>JAQXCQ010000098.1 GCA_029251785.1 Maricaulis sp.
GCAGAATAACATTTAAGCAAAACCGCTCCGCCGCTATGGCCGAATGGCGCCAAATTGCCGCCTGAGTTACGGTCGATGGTCGATTTCGGAGACCGGTTCGCGTTTGTCTGACACCACCCTGATAGGGACCCGGCAAGCGGACTTCATCAGGGCCAGCGGTCATACGCACCGCGCCAACAGGCCGGACACATGACCGCAACCCGTAACGATCAGAAATCACTCAAATCAGGCCTTGCAGAACAGGGGCCGTCCACACATGACAGCACCCCCGCCCGATATCTGGACTGGTACAACATACGAAGACTGCACTATGCTCTTAACAGAAAGCCGCCAGCCAAAAGGCTCGCTCAGCTGAACAACGTCATGAGAAACGCCGCTTAAGCCATGTATGAGTTAAAGTACTTTCCAAGCAACTATATGGAGGGGCGAAAAAGCTTCCTCACCGTCGCAAATTCAATGGGGCTGGAAGTAAACACCTATGCCCACCCCATGAAGGGACTCTTTGGAGAAGACTTGGCGTCCGATGTCATTCTCATCGGAAATCCTGAAGCGAAAAAGATCCTGGTTACTTCGTCGGCCACTCATGGCGCTGAAGGCATGTTGGGATCTGGAGTACAGATCACGTCTCTGATCCGCGGACGCTACAAAAACCTGACTGACGATACCGCCGTTTTGATCATACACGCCATAAACCCTTGGGGCTTCTCATGGGTGCGGCGTGCGAACGAGGATGGCGTAGATGTATTCAGAAACTTCATCGACTTTAGCAAGGAAAAACCTGAAAATGAGCTCTTCGATCAGTTAGCCGATAAACTCGTGCCTAAGCGAATGGATTTCTTGTCTTCGATCTCGACGAACATTTCCATGGCCATGATCACCGCACGTCACGGGATGGCGAAACTCAAAGCTCAAATCCCTACCGGACAGTACAAGCACGAACATGCGCCATTCTTTGGTGGCTTTAGAGAGACATGGTCGAACACAACGCTTCGCGAAATCCTGCGAAATTATTGTGGCAAGGCCTCTCACGTTATCGCCATAGATTATCACACCGGCCTTGGAGAGTTTGCTGCCGGAGAATTACTCGGCTTTGATAAACCAGGCGAACCTAGTTACGAAGATGCGAAATCATGTTGGGGTGACGACTATATCTCCGTTTATTCCAGAGGAACCACGGCCTATGAGATCTATGGCATTCTTTTCAAAGCCTATTTGGAAGAGCTACCAAACGCTCGAATGCACTTTTCATCGCACGAGTTTGGGACGATCGATGAAAGCAAAGTATTCAAATACATGAGAGAGGATCATTGGCTTCACACATACGGTCAGTTGGACAGTAAGGTCGCATCCCGTGTCCGAGCGAATATGAAACGAGCATTCTATTGTGACGATGAAAGCTGGAAGAACACGGTCTTACAGCAGGCGTTCTTAGCGGAGGATCAAGCCCTAGATTTTCTGCGAGCGCAGTAGATTAAGCTACCCGGCCTCAACGACCTGTAATTTCCTAACGCTCTCATCTTCGAAAGATAAGAACACTTCGATCGTTCCATGAGGATTTTCACCTGTCACCCCAGTTCGTACTGAGGCTCCAGTAAAGTCTTGGGTGATGTCAAAAAGCGCTCTGGTGTCTTCGTTCGCGCCAGTTTGATTCAAAATCTCAAATTCACCGCAAGTTAATGCATGGATCCCGCGAGCGCCATTGGGGTGCGATCCGGAGGCCACAGACGGAACACGTGTTGTCCGTGGTGAAACATCATGGATGAAAAATGGACTGCGTACATTGAATGGCGCAACGAGAAACCAATTAACTTCCACACCGTCGTTCCGGAGCCGCGTGTATTCGACCATTTCACTCATTCTCGTGCCGCGAGCATCAAAATCTAGTTTCAGCTTAAGCATGTTTGTGGGCTCAATACACCAATCGCATATTCGCCCCTCATTGGTAAACCATTCCAAGAAACGATATCTCTGTTTCGGTCGCACGATCGAAAGCAATCGCAATAGACCACTAGATTTTAGAGCGCGAACGATAAGTCTATTCAATCCACCTATCAGGCTTATCAGTTCAATGTAAGAGCCATCCTCAAAAACGATTAACGCGTTTTCTGTAGGCCCGTTTGCGCCACCGGCCTCGATGTGAAAGCCCAATTTTTTGTAAGCTGCCGATGCCGCTTCCAGGTCTCTTACCGCGATTACGACATGATCGATTTTGTGATGATGCATCGCCATCAGCGCGCTCTTTTTTAAGTTACAAAGATGTTGGAGCGTTTAGCGGCAAGCCGCTGAACGCTGTTGTCAGACCAAAACGGATCGGTCTCAAAGGAACAGGCTTGATCCTATTTGAGGCCGCAAGCTGACGCCATTCGGCCAGTGCTTGGGAACGGTTTTCCTTGAATTCTTCACGGCGGAAGAAATGGCGTTCGAAATAGAAGTGGTTTTGGATGGAGGACTGGACGGTGGCGAACTTCTGAAGACTCTGCATAGGCCTGAACCGCGTCATGATTTTCTCTCGTCGCCGCAAGGGTTGATGTGAGTTTTCGGCCCGATTGTTGAGCCACCTCCCGGTTGTCTGGCGGCTCGCATTTCCGATCTCCAGCATGGCGGCATTGTATGAGCCCAACCGGTCCGTCACAACCACAGCCGGACGGCCATATCGCTTCATAGCTTTGCGCAGAAACCTCAACGCAGCCTTGCGATCCCGGCGTTTGGTAACGTACGCCTGAAGTACCTCGCCTTCGTGATCAACGGCCCGCCATCGATAGCGGATTTCACCGTTTATCTTCACGAAAACCTCATACAGATGCGAGGTCCAGGTCGAGTAATTCGCGTTCTGAACGCGCCCTTTTCGGATAGACCTCGAGAAGAGCGGACCGAACCGGTTCCACCAAAAGCGAACCGTCTCGGGGGTGATATCGATAGCGCGTTGGTGGAGCAAATCTTCAACGTTCCGCAGCGAGAGCGGAAAGCGAATATACATCATCACTGCGAGGCGGATGATCTCGGGCGAGGTCTTGAAATATCGGAACGGATTGCGCTTCACAAAGCGCTGCGAAATCAGGCGAACTCGCTCAAACCGTTTTTCTTCTGACAGAGCCCAGTCCACACTTGACACCACCGGGCGACGCAACCGCTACCCTGCGCTCAAGGCAAAGTTCCTCTGGCGACGTCAGTCGAGGGACTATACGCGAGCTTCCATATGGCGACTCCGACCATCGCACTAACAATCATCATCATCGGAAGATCAACAGAAAAAAATCCCGCGGGAATGTATCGAAAATCGCCTGGGCTGAACACTCCAATTCCTATCAACGCTACTATCGGCGAAATAGCGCCTGCAACAAACGCACAAATCGGACGTCGCAGGTTGGCCAAGTGCAGCAACGCCCAAAGCGGGCCGCCTATGGCTAGTAAGCCCAAAAATGCCCCGGCTAATGAGGCTAGGAGAATATAATACGTATGCTCTGGCACCCTACCCCAAGTCAGGTAATGATATGATGATGAGAAAAGGAAATGCAGACCACCGCCGATTATTCCTCCAGCGGTTATTGCTAAAATAACCTTCGGCAGCGAGGTGCTGTAACTGGTCATGTCGTCTTCCTTATCTAGTACACACAACTAGAGTTGACTCATATCGATAATCTGTGGGTGGCCCCTCTGCAAGGGTTTTGTAGAGTAATTTACGATCATTGCGGCTACGCGGTAACCGTCCGGCCGGCGGTGGCAGACCCAACGGATCGGTCTCAAAAGAGCGGGATCGAGCCTCACTCAGGCCGCGAGTTGACGCCATTCGAGCAGGGCTTGAGTACGGCTTTCCTTTAGTTCTCCACGGCGGTAGAAATGGTGTTCGAGATTGAAGTGGTTGAGAACAGAGTGTCCGTCGTCAGAACATTTGGCACAACTCGCGGCGTAGGATTGCGGAGTGTGGGCCTCGTCTGGGATTGATGTTTAGGCGGCGAGCCTGCGGTGTTGCAAGCGCCGATTTTCGAGTGTCTGTCGCTTGATCCTTTCTCTTCGTTTGATGATTGCTTGTGCCCTGCCGAAGTAGGCGTCGGCGGGTGTGACGTTGTCGAGGCTCTCGTGGTAGCGCTGGTGGTTGTAATGCTCGACGAAGGCCTCGATCTGCTGTTCGAGATCGCCGGGCAGGAAGTAGTTCTCCAGCAACACACGGTTCTTCAGGGTCTGGTGCCAACGCTCGATCTTGCCTTGGGTCTGCGGATGGAAGGGCGCGCCGCGAACGTGATCCATCTGCTTGCCATTGAGATAATCGGCCAGTTCTCCGGCGATGTAACTCGGGCCGTTGTCGCTCAGGAGCCGCGGCCTGTGCAGCACGTTGGCGTGGTCGCAGCCTGAGGCTGCCAGAGCCATGTCGAGCGTCTCGGTGACGTCCTGGGCCCTCATGGTGGAGCAGAGCTTCCAAGCAATGATGTAGCGCGAGTAATCGTCGAGCACGGTGGATAGGTAGACCCAGCCCCATCCGATGATCTTGAAGTAGGTAAAATCGGTCTGCCATATCTCGTTGGGCCGAGTCGTCTGCGTGTGGAACGCCTCTGCCGCCTTGATCACCGTGTAGGCCGGGCTGTTGATCAGATCATGAGCCTTGAGAAGGCGGTAAACCGTGGCTTCGGATACGAAGTAGCACCGCTCGTCGGTGAAGCGCACCGCCAGTTCGCGAGGAGACAGTTCGGTCAGCTCCAGCGCCATCTCGACGATCTGCTGCTGGATGTCCTCACCGATGCGGTTCCACACCCGGCTCGGCGTCGATGGCCGGTCTGCCAGCGCCTCCGGCCCGCCTTCAAGGTAGCGGTCATACCAGCGGTAGAAGGTTCGCCTTGCCACGCCGAGCTGGTCCAGCGTTTGCTTGGCGGGCAGGTGAGACTGCTCGACGATGCGGATGATCTCCAGCTTCTCGGATGCGGGATACCTCATTCGTCGTCTCCCCCATCCGCGATCATGCTTTTTTGAGCAGGCGGTTCTCCAGGGTGAGGTCGGCCACACACTCCTTCAGATCGCGGGCCTCGCGGCGAAGATCCTTCACCTCGTCCGTGGTAGCAGCACGGGCGGTGTCACCGGCAAGCCGACGCTTGCCAGCTTCCATGAATTCCTTGGACCAGGTGTAATACAGGCTCTGGGCAATGCCTTCCTTGCGGCACAGCTCGGCGATGGAGTCATCACCGCGCAGGCCGTCGAGCACGATCCTGATCTTGTCTTCAGCGGAAAAATGCCGACGGGTCTTTCGGCGGATGTCCTTCACCACCTGCTCGGCAGGCGATTTAGACCTTGAGGATTTGGGCTTCATCTTCGTTCCTTCGTCACTACGACGAAACCCAAATCCTCCTTAAATCACAACCTCAAATCTGTGCCATAGGCGCTGACGGGGGACACCTCCTCGGATGCGCAATCCGTTCAAATATTTCAAGACGTCACCTGAGGTGATCCGCCTCGCGGTGATGATGTACATCCGCTTTCCGCTCTCACTGCGCAACGTCGAAGATCTGCTCCACGAGCGCGGTATCGACATCACGCATGAAACGGTCCGTTTCTGGTGGAATCGGTTCGGGCCGTTGTTCGCGAAATCGATCCGCAAGCGGCGAGTGGAGATGCGCTTTTACTCGAACTGGACTTGGCATCTCGATGAGGTTTTCGTCCGCATAAACGGCGAGACACACTACCTTTGGCGGGCCGTCGATCACGAGGGTGAAGTGCTCGAGGCGTATGTCACCAAGACGCGGAGTCGCAAGGCTGCATTGAAGTTTCTGCGCAAGGCGATGAAGCGATATGGAGCGCCAGACCAAATCGTGACCGACAAGCTGCCGTCTTACAAGGCCGCGTTTCGTGAACTCGGAATTGCGCATCGCCAGGCGACTGCGAGGTGGCTGAACAACAGAGCTGAAAATTCGCATCAGCCGCTACGCCGGCAAGAGAAAATCATGACTCGGTTCAGGTCGGTGCGAAGTCTTCAAAAATTCTCCGCCATCCAGTCTTCAGTTCATAACCACTTCAATCTCGAACGTCATTTCTACCGCCGCGAAGAGTTCAAGGAAAACCGATCCACCGCCCTGGCCGAATGGCGTCAGCTTGCGGCTTGAAATAGGATCAAGCCCGGTCTTTCGAGACCGATCCGTTTTCGTCTGACAGAGCCCATGACACTGTCAAATTGCTAATATTTTAGAATGTCTATTAAAGATCTTTATTAATCATTGTTAAGGCTTTCGAGGACAGGCTGGCACTCTTAGTCGGAGGCTTGATCATGAACAAACGCAACGCTAAATCCCTAATCGAGCTCGCAAAAATAGACGCGTTGGACAAATCCCAGGCGGTGATAGAGTTTCAGCCAAATGGGTGTATTATTACTGCTAATCAGAACTTCCTCGACGTCATGGGCTACGAACTCGATGATCTTGTTGGCCAGCATCACAAGATTTTTATGCCAGACGAAGAAGCGCAATCTCAAGAGTACAAAAATTTCTGGGCTGTTTTGGCAGCTGGCAACTTTCAGTCAGGTGAATATCGTCGTCTAGCAAAGACGGGTGAAGACGTCTGGATACAAGCGACTTATAATCCCATCCTCGACGAAGAAGGTGTTGTCTCCCGCGTGGTAAAGTTCGCGTCGGATCGGACCGACGAGAAGCGGAAGGCTGCAAATGCTCAAAGCCAGCTCGATGCTATCAATGCCAGCCAAGCGGTAATCGAGTTTGATCTTGATGGCATCATCCAAACCGCGAATGAAAATTTCCTACAAACGGTTGGTTACAGCCTCGAAGAGATCAAAGGCAGACACCATCGGATTTTTGTGGAAGACGAGCTTTCTGAAAGTCCTGAATATGCTGCTTTCTGGGCGGCTCTTGGTCGCGGCGAGACACAATCAGGCGAGTACAAACGCGTCGGTAAGTCTGGCGACGCGATCTATCTGCAAGCTTACTACAGTCCGATCTTTGGACCCGCTGGCGATGTCGTTAAGGTCGTTAAGTTCGCGACAAACATTACAGAGCAGGTTGAGCTCAAAAATAAAGCAGAAACCCTCTCTTTGGTCGCTGATGAAACCGACAATTCTGTTATAATTACTGATGCCAATGGTTTGATCGAGTATACCAACCCGGGTTTCGAGCGCATGACTGGCTACGATTTCGACTCTGTGAAGGGACAAAAGCCGGGACACTTTCTTCAAGGGCCTAATACGGACCCAGCGACAGTTGCACGGCTTCGTGAGCATATTGGATCTGGGGTAGCCTATTATGAGGAAATCCTGAATTATCATAGAGATGGAACGCCTTACTGGATCTCATTGACAATCAACCCCATCCGCGATCAAAGCGGCAAGATCCAGCGTTACGTATCCGTCCAGGCCGATATCACATCGACCAAGCTAGCAAGCATGGAGTATCAAGTAAAAGTCAATACAATTAGTGCGGCTACTCTGATCGCGGAATGGCCTGCTGACGGGGGGCAGATGGTGGTTAATGAATGCATGCGACATCGCCTCGGGGCATATGCCGAGACCAACATTATCATCTCAGATATCCTCGATACTGCCGAACTCGACGCGTTGGCTCATGGTGATAGCGTGGAGAAGGGTCTCACTTGGCCGAAAAGCGAGGGCGACGACCTGGAAATTGATGCAAGCTTCGCGGTTATTCGTGATGTGTCTGGGAAAGTATCTCGATACCTAATGTTCGGTATCGATGCAACCGCGCGAAAGCGTGCGGTCCGCGACACCCAGGCAACGATGCGTGAGGTTTTGTCATCCTCGGCTGAAATCAGTTCCACGGTTTCGATGATCGATTCCATCGCGTCCCAGACAAATCTTCTAGCGCTCAATGCCACGATCGAGGCCGCCCGAGCTGGTGAAGCTGGCCGCGGTTTCGCGGTCGTAGCCGCAGAGGTCAAGGAACTAGCCACCCGGTCCAGCCATAGCGCCCAATCAATTACGCAAACCGTGGCCAAAAATGACTCAATGATCGCCTCCTTGAATGAGAATCTCGAACGGCTGTCGAACTAGAGCAGGTAGTGTCAGAGGGACGTTGTCAGAGGAACTTGGCCTTGAGCGCAAGGTAGCCGTTTCGTAGCCTCCGCGTATGCGTGACCCGTTCAAATATTTCAAAACATCGCCCGAGATCATTCGCCTTGCGGTGATGATGTATATCCGCTTCCCGCTCTCGCTGCGGAACGTGGAGGATCTGCTTCACGAGCGCGGTATCGACACCACGCATGAAACAGTGAGGTTTTGGTGGAACCGCTTCGGTCCACTCTTCGCGAAGGAGATCCGAAAACGGCGCGTGCAGAGCACGAACTATTCGAACTGGGCGTGGCATCTGGATGAGGTTTTCGTAAAGATAAACGGAGAGCTTCATTACCTCTGGCGCGCTGTTGATCATGAGGGTGAAGCGCTCGAGGCGTATGTCACCAAGCGCCGTGATCGCAAGGCTGCATTGAAGTTTCTGCGCAAGGCGATGAGACGTTACGGCCGACCCAAGGCGATCGTCACCGACAAACTTCCATCCTACAAATCGGCGATGCGAGAATTAGGAAATGCGGGCCGCCAGGAGACGGGGAGGTGGCTCAACAACAGGGCCGAAAACTCACATCAGCCGTTACGACGGCGAGAGAAAATCATGACGCAGTTCAGGTCTATGCAGAGTCTTCAAAAGTTCGCCGCCGTCCAGTCCTCCATCCACAACCTCTTCAACCTCGAGCGCCATTTCTACCGCCGCGAAGAATTCAAGGAAAACCGCTCTGCCGCCCTGGCCGAATGGCGTCAGCTTGCGGCTTGATATGGTGTCAAACTCGGTCTTTTGAGACCGCTCCGTTTTCGTCTGACAGCACC
>JAQXCQ010000111.1 GCA_029251785.1 Maricaulis sp.
CTTGCCGGATTTGGGTGGGGTGGGTTTCATGATCGCCTCGATGATTGTGAGCGTAAAGTACGGCAAATAGCCGTACAAGACAATGTGCTTGTTTTCGGTCCGTCACGCCCGGCCGAAACTACCGGCTCAGAGCTCGGGCGATCTCGGTGACGTGGCGCAGGTCGGAGCCGCAGCAGCCGCCGAAAATGTTGAGCCAGGGGAGTGTCTCGTGGATTTGCAGGTTTTGTTGGGCGAATTCTGCCGGGTCGCCGCAATCGAGCGTTTCACAGACATCCAGCTCGGCATGGCTGAGTCGCGAGGCATTGCAGCGAACACCCCGTATCCGCCGCGCCCAGCGCGAATCGGTCAAACCCGATGAGAAGTGCTCCGGGTGGGCGCAATTGATCATGAAATAGACTGCGGCGGCGTCTGTAGCGGCATCAACTTGTGTGATCGCATCGGCCAGGGATTGCCCGTCGGGCAGCTGCCCATCTGTTTCCACGGTGAAGGATACCGCGACGGGCATGTCCAACTCGATGGCGGCGCGCACAATGCCGATCGCCTCATCGGCCTGGGAGATGGTCATGGCCGTGACCATGTCGATGTCGGTCTGCGCCATCCAGCCGACTTGTTGGGCGTGATAGGCCTGCGCATCGCTGGCACTGATCCGTGTCTCCGGCGCGTAGGCATCGCCAAACGGGCCGATCAGACCATTAAGAATGACGGGTGTATCCGGTGTGGAAAATTGGTCCCGCAGCGGACGGATAAAGGCGACGGCCTGTTGGTTGATATCGCGCAATTGATCCACACCCAAGCCCAGATCAGCCGCCCAGTGGGGGTGTGCCTTCCAGGTGGGTGTGTCGAGGATAAAACCGGCGCTGTATTGCCGCGCCAGCGCCAGATAATCGGTCAGATAGGCCGCCAGAACGGCCTGCTTGCCGGGGTTTTCCAACAGAGTGTGGGCGGCAAATTCGGGTAATTCGATGCCGTGATTATAGATGATATCGGTTTCCAGTCCGGCATCGGTCAGAAACAATTGATCGGACAATTGCGGCAAGGCATGGCGGTATCGCGGCATGTCAGTCTCTCCGGCGGCGTTGATCGAGACTAGCATCCGCGCGCGATGTTTAAAATTTTACTTGTGTTTTCAAAGCAATTTTGGATTCCGCTTGCCCGTTCCCACGCGCCTCCCTACGGTCGGTTCGCGCATGAAACAATCACAATTTTGAATGTGCGCCCGGGGGATACATGTCAAACGAAACTGCTGCTGCGCCAAAGAAGGCGCTGGGATTTTGGGGTTGTTGGGCACTGACTGTCGGCGTGATGATCGGTTCCGGCGTGTTCATGTTGCCGACGGTGCTTGCGCCCTATGGCATGCTCAGTTTTGGCGGCTGGGTGATTACGGCCGGTGGCTCGATCACCGTGGCGCTGGTGCTGGGGCGACTGGCCGGGCGCACGACACATTCTGGCGGGCCCTATACATTTTCCCGAGACGCGTTTGGCAATCTGCCCGGCTTCCTTGTCGCCTGGGGGTATTGGGCGGCGGTGTGGATCGGTAACCCCGCGATCGCCATTGCCTTCGTGGGCTATCTGACCATCTTCATTCCGGCGCTCGAGGGAAATGCACTTTATCAGATTTTTGCGGCCCTCGCCCTGATGTGGGGGCTGACACTGCTCAGCATTCGCGGCGCGCGCGAGATGAGTATCTTCCAACTCCTGATGACAATTCTTAAACTTATTCCGCTTCTGACCATCATTGCCTGGGGGGCGATGGCCGGCACACCTTCCAATATGCCAGAGTTTAACCCCAGCGGTGGCGCACTGCGTCAAGTTCTTTCCACCACGGTCGTGCTAACATTGTGGGCCTTTGCCGGGCTTGAAAGCGGCACCATTCCGGCCGGTGATGTACGCAATGCCAAAACCACGATTCCGCGTGCCACCGTAATCGGGACCATTACCGTGGCGGTGGTGTATATCACCAGCACCATCGCCGTGATGATGCTGGTTCCGACTGAGGAATTGGTCGCATCAACCTCACCCTTTGCCGATGCGGCCCGGGGTCTGGGCACCTGGGGCCCATTGATGGTTGCCGCCGGTGCCATCGTCTCGACCGCGGGATCGCTTAATGGAGGCATCTTTCTCTGCGGACAGATGCCGATGTCGGTCGCGATTGACGGGCTGGCACCGAAGGTTTTTGCCAAGCTCAACTCCCACGGATCGCCACAATTCTCGCTGATATTCGGTACGACGATTTCGTCGATCCTGCTGATCCTCAATTACTCACGTGGCCTGGTTGGAGCCTTCGTCTTCCTGATCATGATGAGCACGCTCACCATATTGGTGCCCTATCTCGTCTGCGCGCTCGCCGAGCTGAAACATTCTATCAAGAACGCCAGGGCCTGGGCGGTCGTGGCGCTGATCGCTGCGGTCTATTCCAGTTTTGCGATCTGGGGTGCGTCCCAGGATGCGGGCGGTCTGGAAGTGATCGGCTGGGGCCTCGCCTGGATGGCCGTCGGGCTGCCGGTCTATTGGTTGGGTAAGGCGCGCACGCCCAAGGCCTAGTCGCTTTTCAACTCCAGCCTTGCCTCAATAATGACAGGTTTACATCATTCCTGTGTCGGAGGTGAATGGAGTTGAAGATGCCCAGAGTAATGATTTTGGCGCTTGCTGTTTGCGTTTCGAGCTTGAGCACCGGCATGGTGGCTGCCCAGAATCTGGACGCAAATTCCGGATTCACAATGTCGGCTCCTGTGGAAATCGCGCACCCTGACGTCCGTGTTACCGCGACCTATTCCAGCTCGGTGCTGATTTTCAAGGTTGGCGAAATCACGCTGACGGCGGGTGTCGGTCCGGACGGCTATTCTGCTTCCACCCATATCGAGGCGGCCGGGCTGGCCGCCCTGTTCACCGATTTTGACATTCGCGCCAATGTCGCCGGTCATCGCACGGACGACGGTATGCGACCGATTGAATACAGTCATGTCGAACGTACCGGTGACAAAGTGCGCCGTGTCGATATTGATTTTAGCGAACCCATCGCCCAGAGCCTCGCCGAGCCGCCCTTCGGCTCGCTCGGTGTGCCGCCCGCCAGCGACGAGCAACGCCGAAATGTCATTGATCCGATCTCCTCGCTGTTTTTACTGTCAGAAGTCATGAATGATCGCGGCGGCGACATCTGCTCCGGAACCGTCCCTGTATTTGACGGTAAAGCCCGGTATGATTTGCGCTTGGAATCCGCCGGAACCGAACGCATCCGCACCCGCGCCTGGCGCGGGGATGCGTTGGTTTGCCATGCCTGGTATGAGCCCATCGCCGGCTATGATCCCGAGGATTATCCCAGCGAATCCGAGCTTCGCTATCCGCTCACACTTTGGCTCGCCGCGTTTGAGGGCGGCGCGTTTTACATGCCCGTCCGCCTACACACACGGGCAGGATTTGGCGGCATCACGATCGAGGCGCACGAGATTGAGGTGGAAGAGTAATTATCCCTCTCCAAACCGGACCGCCTGGCCTTCTTTCACGGTATCCAGCACAAACAAGGTCTGAAAATCTCGCACGCTTTTATAGCCGGCGAGGCGTTTGAGGATGAAGTCTGACAGGGCCTTATTGTCGGGCGCGATGACCTTCATCAAATGATCATAGGCACCCGACAGGGAATAGCATTCCAGCACCCAGTTTTCCCTCAGGATTGCGTCCTTGAAACTATCGGACCCGGCCTCAATGCGTTGATCGATCGTCACCTGGATAAACGCCATGACGCCAAAGCCGGCGGCTTCAAAATCGATGTCTGCATGATAACCACGAATAATGCCGGCCGCTTCCAGGGCGCGGGTGCGTCGGAGGCAAGTTGTCTCCGACATATGCGCCCGGCGCGCCATTTCGACGGTGGAAATTCGACCGTCGGTTTGCAAAAGGGAAAGGATGCGATGATCGTCTGAATTAAGTTCCATGGTGACATGCGCCATATTATTTCTATAAATAAGCGTAATCCACCATAAATGAATTAATTGCCACTGAAAACGATGAGTACCATCACCCAAGCCGTGTTAGATAGTCCTGTCGTAAATATGGGGAATGGAAATGACCGAGTCCAAAGAGTTTCACGTTGGCGAATTGGCCCAAGACCTGCCACAGCCAACCGAGTTTGAGATGAGCCCGTTCAAAAAGGCGCGTGTCCCCGATCCCCTCCAGTTTGAGGTTTCAATCGTCGCGGAGGCGCATGAGCGTCAAAAAAAATCAGGCGTGGTGCAGGTCAATATACCCGGCTTTTCATCGGTCAAACTGTATTGCGATGAGCAAACGCCGGTGGGCGATGACACCGCCCCGCCGCCACTGGCCTATTTCTCGGCCGGTATCGCCTTCTGCCTGCTCACGCACCTGACCGACATTCTCACCGCCCGCAAGATCGACGTCACTTCGATGCGAGTTGAACAGCGCCTGCTCTTCAAGACCAATTTGTCCAATATGCGCCAGCTCGGCCACCAGACGACCGGAGAGTGTGAAGGCATTGAGAGCCATGTGGTGATCGACAGCCCCGAAACGCCCGAAGCGATCCAGGAACTCCTTCGCGAAGCAGAGGGTGCCTGCATGGCGCATTTTGCGCTCCGTAATCCCCTTTCCTGGATGACTCGCCTGGTACACAACGGGACCGAACTGGAAAAGCGTGAGGGCAAGGGCCCGGAGGAACGCTGATAACAGGGGCGATGTAGACCGGCGGTGCGAGGGTGTAGAGGCCGCGGCTCAGGGCAGGCACCATACCTTCCGTCGGTTCCATGTCCGTCAGGGCCAGAAGTCGGCATTTTCACGGCCGATGACATTGCCGCCGGGCGTTCTGCGCTCTAACACTTGTGATTGGGGGATGTTGAAGTTTGCAGCAGGTGACGTGTGCCCGATAACTCCGATATTTCATTTGCAACGAGTGGTATTTTCTCCGCCGCTCCGACCACACTCCTGGCGGCCATTGATGCAGCCTCATCTATAATCACTATCGACGCGGGGGCATTTCTCTTCCAGCGCGGCGATTCCGGTGATGCGCTGTATGCCGTTGGAAGCGGCGCGATACAGATTGAAACATCCGCAGCCGATGGGCGAGGGCGGATTCTCAACCTCATGAAGCCCGGCGACATATTCGGCGAAATTGCGCTGCTGGATGGTGGTCAACGCACCGCCGATGCAAGTGCGATCGGGCAGACCCGTCTTCGACGTTTGTCCCGTCGGGCCTTTCACCAGGTGCTCGACGCGCATCCTGCCCTGGCACGGCATCTGATCGAGGCATTGTGTCGCCGTCTGCGCCGGTTGAGCGCCCAGGCCGAGGATGGAGCCTTCCTCGACATTGCCGGGCGATTGGCGCGCCGTGTTCTGGAGCTGGCCGATAATCCCACGGGCGAAGTGCGCATATCTCAGGAAGACCTGGCGCGTCATATCGGCGCCTCGCGCGTTTCGGTGAACCAGCATTTGCAGGTCTGGCGCGGCCGGGGCTGGGTATCGCTGGGGCGTGGGCGTATCCATGTGCATGAAAGAGAGGCGATCGCCAGTTTTCTGGGCCATCGCATCGATGCGTCCCGCTGGGGCAGTTTTGCCTGACCGTAAATTTAACGCAGACAGGATTTGCCCTATCCAGACCCGTGCCGGGCGCGGTAGGACAGACGGGTGGGTAGAGTGGCAGACGGGGTGAAACACTGATGCAGACCTGGGAGCGCCGGATGCGTGCGGTTGGCCGCACGATGCTTGCGACGACAAACCAGCTGCTTGGCCGGTTTCGGGTGCCCCATGAATTGTCGATGTTTCTCGAAGATGAGGAGCGCCGGTCCCACGTCTGGATGGCCTATGCCCGCTTCGCTCTGGTTGGCATATTTCTCATCCTCGCCCTGTTGGGGGCTGAAGGATATGAGAGTTGGGAGCAGGCCTCCTACGACATAACCACGATTGTCATGTTTTTGCCGGCCGCCTTTGTCCAGCTTTTCGCGGCCCGGTTTGAACGCCCCAATGCCTGGCTCAAATACGTCATCATCACGGTCGATGTGATCATGCTGGGTTATCTGGCCGCCACGCCCGCCCCCTATTCGGTCGAGCCGGGTTCCATCGCCGCCGTTGAGGAAGTGATCCGCATTTATCGCGGCCAGGAAATGCAGGTCCTGTTTATTTTCTATTCCTGGGTGCTGATCAGCCTGTCGGCGCGCTTTGTCGCCTATTTCGGCTTCCTGCTCTGGCTGGCCTGGATCGGGCAATTGATCGGCGTTTTGATCCAGCCTGACGTGTTCACTATGAATGAATTGCCCGAGATCCTGCGCGGTGCGGCCCGCAGCGTGATCGAGCGCCATCCACGCTATGTTGATCCCGATATCGCCGCCCAAAATATGGGGTTCATTTTCGTTCTGACTCTCGGCTTTATCGTGGTCATCCGGCGCACACGCAGCCTGACGAGGCGTTTGTTTAAATCAGAACGATCGCGTTCCTCCTTGTCGCGCTATTTCTCGCCAGACACGGTGCAGCGTATCCTCGATGCGCGCCAATCAGGTGTGCATAGCGAACGCCGCGACACCGTCATCCTGTTTGCCGATCTGGTGGGGTTCACCAGCGAGGCGGAAACCCTGCCGCCTGATCAGGTGTTCGAATTGCTGCGCGAATTCCATGGCGTGGTTGAAGATCAAGTGTTCAGTCATAAGGGCACAATGGAGAAGTATATCGGCGATGCGGTACTGGCCACATTCGGTGGCCTGGATGGCGGTCCCGACGATGCGACCCGGGCCCTGGGTTGCGCCATCGCTTTGCGGCGCGCCATGTCCAAACTCAATCGAAAGCGCCGCGCCCGTGGTTCACATGCGCTGACCCTCGCGATCGGCCTGCACTATGGCCCGACCGTGTCGGGCGTTATCGGTGAAGGACGGAATATGGCCTTTGTGGTCACCGGTGCCGCCGTCGCCATTGCCAATCGGGTTCAGGCCGAAGCGCGCCGCCTCGACGCCGATATTGTGCTCAGCGATGCGTTTGCTGCGCGCTGTAAAAATGAGGTCGGTTGCGAGGATCGGATGAAAGATTTTCAGCTTGAACCGGCCTGTCGACTTAAGGGGCTCTCGCAACCAGTTTCGCTATGGTACAGGCCGCGTCCGAAGTCCGCGGCAACGGCCAGCACGCCCGTCACATAAATATAATCTCTTGTGTTAACTACTTTACGGAAGCGTCGCATGGCGACCGCCTAACGTTGGGTCAGTGACTGGGTTGCACGAGCCCCGACCCCCCCGTCGTCCTTCGTGAACCTGGCGCGCACTCGCACAACCCCTGAGGTGCGCAACCCCCGACCGCGTTGTGGTCGGGGGTTTCACGACTCCCCTCTATCTGGCCCGTTCAAATCCCTTCACTGCAAGGTTTCACTTGCGACCTGAGACGCGCCCGCTAGTCTGGTGTGAACACTGTTCAGGGGATGCGCATGTTACACTCAATCCGCAATTGGACCGGCCTGCTCGCCTTGAGTTGCAGCCTCGCAGCCTGTGGGGCATCCGATGAAGCACTCCCACTCCCGGAAGTCGGCATTGCTGTCGACGAAAACGGGATGAGTGCTCCCAGCGAAGCGACCTTGCGAGTCAATCAGAGTTTCGCCACCAGCCTCGACCTCGCGGACGATCTCGATTTCCAACTTGCCCGGCGCGGCTTTATCGCTCGAGACGAAAATCTCGATGTGCGCGCGCAGGATGGTCGCGTGATCTGGCGTCCCAGTGATTACGCCTTCATCGATGGCGCGGCAGATGCCAGCGTTAATCCAAGCCTGTGGCGACAGGCTGCGCTCAACAATATTCACGGCCTGTTTGAGGTCCAGCCCGGCCTCTACCAAGTGCGTGGCTATGATCTGGCCAATATGTCGATCATCGAGGGCGAAACGGGCCGCATCATTATTGACCCGTTGACCTCTGTGGAGACTGCGGGCGCGGCTATGGCGCTGGTCAATCGCGAGCTGGGCGAACGGCCAATCGCCGCGATCATTCTCACCCATAGTCATATCGATCACTTCGGCGGCATTGGCGGAATCGTCGATCTCGAGACATTTGCCGAAAGCGGCATTCCGCTGATCGCCCCGGCCGGTTTCACACAGGAAGCTGTCAGCGAAAACGTCATGGCCGGTGTTGTCATGGGCCGGCGTGCCGGCTTCATGTATGGCGGCGCGCTGCCGCGTACGCCGCGCGGCCATATTGGTTCAGGACTGGGCAAGCATCCCGCCTTTGGCAGTTATACGATTGCCGCGCCGAATGTATGGATAAATGAGACTGGCCAATCTCTGACAATCGATGGCGTCGACATGGTGTTCCAATACGCCCCGCAAACCGAGGCCCCCGCCGAGCTGACCATCCATTTCCCGCAACTCAACGCCTGGTGCGGCGCCGAGATCGTCTCGCGCACCATGCACAATCTCTACACTCTGCGCGGGGCGCAGGTGCGCGATGCGCTGGCCTGGTCGGCGGCCATTGATGAGGCCCGTGTCTTGTTTGGTGGCGAAACCAACGTCATCTTTAACAGCCATCACTGGCCCGTTTGGGGTGCCGAGGAAGCCGACGTCTATCTGCAGGCCCACCGCGATATCTATAAATATATCCACGACCAGACGCTTCGACTGGCCGCATCGGGTCTTGGTCCGGACGAAATCGCCGAGGCGATCGCCCTGCCGCCCGAGCTGGAGCGGGTCTTCGCCATTCGCGGTTATTACGGCACGCTCAAACACAATTCTCGCGCCGTTTACCAGCGCTATTTTGGCTGGTTCGACGCCGTGCCTGCGCATCTCGACCCATTGCCCCGCACGCAGGCCGCCACACGGTATGTGGAAGCTTTGGGCGGTCTGGATGAGATAATAGCCCAGGCTGAAACAGCCTATTCAGCCGGTGATTATCGCTGGTCTGCCGAGCTGGCCCAGCATGCGGTATTTGCCGAGCCATCCAGCGATGCAGCCCGTCACGTACTGGCCAGATCTTATGAGCAAATGGGCTATCAAGCTGAGGCCGCGCCCTGGCGCGATGTTTATCTGACGGGTGCCTGGGAGCTTCGCAATGGCATTCAGCCGCTTGATGTTGATCTGGCAACCGAGGGCATAATCGCCTCCATCCCGCTCGACATGTTCTTTTCTGCGATGGCGACCCGCCTCAACGGGCCCGACGCCGCCGGCCGAAATTTGCGCTTCAATTTCATCTTCACCGATGTCGATGAGAGCTTCGTGGTTGAAGTCTCCAATGGCGTGATGCGTCACCGCGCCGGCCGTGCCGACGAAAACGTCGATGCCAGTGTCCGCCTGACCCGGGAATTCTGGATGCGGATGATCGCGCAGGAGGCTGGGTTGGTCGATATGATCACGTCGGCGGATTTCGCCATTGAAGGCGACCGCGGGGCATTGCTTGGCTTTTTCGCCCTGCTGGAACAGCCAGAAACGGACTTCGCCATCGTCACACCGTAGAAATTTAATCGTTCACGCATTCCTGTTTTGTCGTGTGCGGCAAATTCTGGTTTAGTGCATTCATCAAAATGGGGATTTCGATGATCAGACCAATGCTTGCCGCCTTTGCGGCCTCTTTTCTGTTGGCCCAGCCAGTATTCGCCCAGCCATCACCGTTGGACGCCAGCTACAGCGCGCAGACGCCGTCGCCGGTGGACGCGCTCGGTCATGAGTTTGGGGCGGAGATTACCTCGCCCGAAGCAGCCATCGACTACATCCGAACCCTTGCGACGGCCCACCCCGATCGCATGCGGACCATCGATTACGCGACAAGTTGGGAAGGGCGCCAACTGGCAATCGGCATCATTACCAGCGCCGCCAACATGGCCCGTCTGGATGAGATACAGGCCGACTTGGCCCGTCTCGCCGATCCACGTGATCTGGCAGACGCCGATCGTGACGCCCTAATCGCCACCACCCCGCCCGTCGTCTGGCTGGCCTATGGCGTTCATGGTGACGAAATTTCCTCCACCGATGCCGGTCTTCGCACGGCCTACCATCTGCTGGCGGCACAGAATGACCCGACCGTCCAACGTATCCTCGACAACACCATCGTCATTATCGATCCGACCCAAAACCCGGACGGTCGCGCGCGCTTCCTGGCCAGCTTCAATGCCGCCCGTGGTCTGGCCATTGATGAGAGCCGCTTTTCCGCCGAGCACGACCAGCCCTGGCCCGGTGGACGTTTCAATCACTATCTGTTCGATATGAATCGTGACTGGTTCTCGATGAGCCAGCCGGAATCCCGGGGCCGCGTCGCCTTGATGCAGGACTGGTGGCCTGTTGCGGTGGTCGATGCCCACGAAATGGGCGGGGACCAGACCTATTTCTTCGCCCCCAATGCTGACCCGGCGAATCCGCATCAGGCAGCCAGTCAACGTGCCAATCATGATTTGCTTGGCCGCAATCACGCCCGCTGGTTTGACCAGCTGGGCTATGATTATTTCACTCGTGAGATCTTTGACGCATTCTATCCCGGCTATGGCGATATGTGGCCGTCCATGCACGGTGCCACATCCATGACCTACGAGCAGGCTTCCGCGCGGGGTTTGGCCTGGCGACGCCGCAATGGCACCTTGCTGACTTATGGTGACGGGGTAGATCATCACTTTGTGGCCAGCATGTCGACCGCGGAGGTCGTCGCCAATAATGCCGAACGCTTCTTGCGCAATTACGTCGATTTCCGCGCGGCTGCCGCTGATAACACCTCCGGCCCCAATACGATCTTGCTCGACGCATCCGCCAATCGCTGGGGTGCCGAGCGATTGGCGCGCAATCTGGTCGCCCAGGGCATCGAGGTCGGCCGGACCTCCGCGGGCATCAATGCCTGTGGTACGCGCTTTGAAGCGGAGGCCTTTGTGGTCCGCCTTGATCAGCCCGCCGGCGCGCTGGCGCGCACCTTGCTCGAGTCCGACACCCCGCTACCCGCCGATTTCATCGTTGAGCAGGAGGCGCGTCGGGCCGATGGCCTGGGGCACGAATTGTACGACGTCACCGCCTGGTCCTTGCCCTTTATGTACAATGTCGAGGCCACGTATTGCCGTCGCGCGCCGCTGATCGAAACGACACCGGTTTCTGCCGATGAACCGGTGAGCGCCACCGGTTCCAGCGCCAATGCCGCCTGGGGGTATGCCATCCCCTGGACCGATGCCGGACAGGCCCGGCTCGTCGCTGCGTTGGCCGCAGAGGGTATCGCCCTGAAATCCACAGATGACGCCTTCCGCATCGGTTCAACCACCTATCCGCGCGGCACAGTTGTTGTGCGTCGCATTGGGGCTCCCGCGGATCTGGACACCACGATCGCGCGTCTGGCGGCCGAATCCGGAGCCCGTTTTGATGGTCTCGCCTCGTCCTGGACCGATGAAGGCCCCAATCCCGGCTCCAGTAGCTACAATACGGTGATCTCCCCGCGCATCGCCCTGGCCTGGGGCGAAGGCACGGATCCGACCTCCACCGGCGCCACTCGTTATGTGCTCGAACAGCGTTATAATATGCCGGTCACCATCGTTCGGACACGCACATTGGCGCGGGCCGATCTAAGCGGATTTGATGTCGTGATCCTGCCCGAATACGGGCGCAGCGACTATGCCGACACGCTCGGCAGTCGGGGAGCGGAACGCCTGCGTCGTTTCGTTCGTGATGGCGGTGTGTTGGTCGGACTGGGAGATGCCACAAGCTGGCTTTCCAATGGCGAGGTTAATCTCCTGCCTGCCCAGCGTGAGCGGGCCGCGGGTTCTGGCACTGATGGAGGCGCCGAAGGCGCGGTCATAGATGGCAGCCTGATCGACAGCGCCACAGCGCTCGAAGCGGTCGAAGCCACAACGGGCGCTATGCCCGACCGCGCGCCGGGTGCGCTCCTGCAGGTGGAGGCCAATCCCAATGCCTGGATGTCGGCCGGTTATGAGAGCGGTGCATCGGCCATGGTCACCGGCTCGGCCATCTATGCCCCGATCCAGCTCGACACCGCCACAACTGCAATGCGCTTTGCTGGACCTGATGACTTGATCGATGCCGGCTATATGTGGGCGGAAAATACGGCTCAGCTGGCCTATAAGCCGTATGTGATTTCCAATCGCATCGGCAATGGCCAGGTCATCGCCTTCACCCAGGCCCCGACCACACGGGCCTATCTGGAAGGGCTGGATTTGCTACTACTCAACGCCGTCATTCTTGGCCCGGCACACTCACGCCGTATGCGCTAGACCAATCCGCTAGAGCACCTGATTTCGCAACATATCCCGCCTGTGCTAGGTTTTGCGCCGATACAGGCGGGAGAGCGAGATGAAACGGCGTGATCTTCTGAAAGCTGGACTGGCGCTGGGACTCGGCGGTGCCGCTTCCAGCGCGATGGCACAAACACGCACACAGACGCGGCGCCCCCTCACGCGGGTTCCAGCCCCGGATCCGCGCACACCGGTCCAGGCCGACACGTCCGACGGCATGCACCACATCAAGCTGGGCATGGTCGGCGATGGAGCCGTGGGAAAAACTTGCTCGATGATTTCCTACACGACCAACCAGTTTCCCGGCGAATACATTCCCACGGTCTTCGACAATTATTCTGCCAACATCATGCATGAGGGCCAGGCGGTTAATCTGGGACTGTGGGATACCGCTGGCCAGGAGGATTATGACCGCCTGCGCCCGCTCTCCTATCCGCAATCGGATATCATCGTGGCGGCATTTTCGGTGATTTCACCCTCAAGCTTTGAGAGTGTCCCGACCAAATGGGTACCAGAAATCCGCCATTATGCGCCGGGCGTTCCGATCCTGCTGGTCGGTATGAAGGGCGATTTGAGGGGAAATTCTTCCGTGCAGGAAACTGCGATCACGACTGAGCAAGCCCATGCGATGGTCGCCCAGCAGGGTCTCGCCGGTTACAGCGAATGCTCAGCCCTGACCCAGCAAAATCTTGCCGAAACCTTCAGCACCGCCATCGGCTACGCCCTCGCCGGTGACCAACCAGAAACACCAACACGCCACCAGCGCCGCGCCCGGCCAGGCAATATTACACGCCGACCAAATCCGCGCGGGCCGGGATAGGGGCTACCGCGGTCAGCATCACGCCTATAGATTGCTCGAATCGATGGGATTGACGGATTGATGTGATGACAAAGCGCGTGTTCGCAACAATCGCGAGCGAAGCCCTCAGCATGAATATCGGCAAGGGATATGTGTATCGCCTGGATGGTCATGTGATGAGGGGCTGCCTGTTCGACAGCGCGCCCAACGTCAAAGGGAAATTCTTCTGCAAATTGTTCGTGTGCCTGCTTACCGGTGCTGTGGACGGCGTCACACTGGACTTGTCGGAGAATGTCAAAATCCCCAAAATTCTCGGGAAGCGAACCGATATCTGGGGGGCTGAAGGCCAATCGCAACACAAGAAGTTTGCGTCAGCCCTGAGAAAACGAAACGTGCGGCAATTCTTCGCCCGGAATGCATCGCTGCAGGGCATTATCGACCATACCGAGCAAATTGTTTGGCCTCAATTTGGCGACAATCAAAATGCGTGGCACGCGGCAGTGTTAGCGGACGATCCTTCCTGCGCCATCGTGTATTTGAGCCGTATGGTTGAGCGTTTTCGAAACGCGGTTCCGAATGAATTTGTCACCGAGGCAAGTTTGCAGAGCAAGATCCAGACTCATGAACAATTTATCGAAATGTTGGAGCAGGGAGATAGTTCGTTGCTTCGAGATGAGTTGATCAACCAATCTCACGGGAGGATGAAACTGCTTGGATTGGTCAAAGAAAGCTGAGGCGCAAGTAAAACCCCCTCTTCCCTCTTGGGGAGAGGGTGCCCTGAATAGGGCGGGTGAGGGGCGTTGCCGCAAATTGAGAGCGGTCGAGATTCGCCGCGCGGCCCCTCATCCTGCGCTTCGCGCGGTCCTTCTCCCCAAGAGGGAAGAAGGGGTTGTTGCACGGATATAGCCCCAAAACACCGTCATGCTGACGAAGGTCAGAACCCAGTTCATATGACACGGACTGTGAAAATCGGGCGCGGTAGTTGGTTTCAACTCTCCACCCGCACAGCCTTACAAACTGGGTCCTGATCTTCGTCAGGATGACGGTTTATTGGAGACTGAATTGATAAGTGAGAGAGGGGCGAGCCGCGAGACTACCCCTCAATCTCTTCGCGCAGCGCTTCCAGTTCCAGCCAGCGATCTTCTTTTTCGGCGCGGGCTTCGAGCGCCTTGGCGAGATCGTCTGATACCTGTTTAAAGCGCACCGTGTCCGAGAACAGTTTCGGGTCGGCCATTTGGGCTTCGAGCCTTTCGATCGCCAAAGACAGTTTCTCGATCTCGTCGGGTAGCAATTTCAGCGCGTAGCGGTCCTTATTGGCCATGCGTTTTTTGGCAGGTGCCGCCGCTGCAGCGGGTTTGGCGGTGGAGGCCGTCTTCGTCGTGCGCTCGCCCTTGTCGCGGGCTTTCATATGAGCGCCGCGCTGGCGCGCCATGTCGGAATAGCCGCCGGGATATTCCTGCCAGTCGCCATCGCCGTCCGAAACCAGCACGCTGGTGCACACGCGGTCGAGGAAATCACGGTCGTGGGAGACGACAAATACCGTGCCCTGATAGTCCGAGATCAAGGCTTGCAACAGGTCGAGCGTTTCAAGGTCCAGATCATTGGTCGGTTCATCGAGCACCAGTAGATTGGACGGCAGGGCGAGGGAACGCGCCAGCATCAGTCGCGCCTTCTCGCCGCCGGATAACACTTCGACGGGCGTATTGGCCTGCTCCGGCGGGAACAGGAAATCCTTCATATAGGCA
>JAQXCQ010000127.1 GCA_029251785.1 Maricaulis sp.
CGCTGGGTGGCGGCATTGCCGGCATCGGCGACACCCTCGGTCATTGCGCCCTTGGCAAAACGATTGGGCAGGACGGCTCCGCAAGGCAGGGTGAGCGGGGTGTCGAGATTGATCTGGGCCATGTGTCGGGTCCTGTCCGTATGGATATTGCACCACAAATTCGAAATTGACTGATCAGTCAGTCATAGATATATAAACGCCATGAGTGATAAGGCAAGACTTCTTCTGGACACGGCGATCCGCCTGTTTTCCGAGCGCGGCTTTTGGGATACGCCCACGGCCCTGATCGCGAAGGAAGCCGGCGTGGCGAATGGCACGCTGTTCAATTATTTCGGTTCAAAGACGGCGCTGATCGAGGGCGTATACTTGTCGCTCAAGCAAGATTGGGCCGATCATATCGATGCGGCCGAAATTACCGGCGACACCCTGCCCGAGCGACTGCAGGAATGCTGGAAACGTTCGATCGAATGGCCGGTGGCCAATCCGGATCGCTATATCCTGTTGGAACAACTCAAGCAGTCCGAGGACATCTCTCGCGGCACGTCGATGGGCGGCGCGAATATGTTCGCCGCCGCGATGGCGCTTTTTGCCGAGGCCGGCCAGGCCGGGCTGATACGCAGCCTGCCCACAGACCTCATTCAGGCCACAGCATTTGGTCAAATCTGCGCCACGGTTCAACACATCACGCAAAGCGACAATCCCGATATTAACGCAATCTCCGCGACCAGTTTCGACATGTTCTGGCGCGGCATAGCGGTCAATCCAAAAGGAGTAGCAGCATGACGCAGATCAACCCGATGGCCCCCGTAATGGTGACCGGTGCAACCGGCTATCTGGCCGGGCATGTGGTGAAGCAATTGCTGGAGGCGGGCCATACGGTGCACGCGCCGGTGCGTTCGCCGGACAATGCGGACAAGCTAAAATATCTCAATGCGATTGCGGCGGGCACGCAGGGGCAGATCAAGTATTTCAAGGCGGACCTTCTCGATGAGGGCTCCTATAATGAGGCGATGGCGGGCTGTGAGCTGGTCATTCATACGGCGTCGCCCTTCTTTTTGAAGGTGAAAGATCCGCAAAAGGATCTGATCGAACCCGCCGTCAATGGAACCCGCAATGTGCTCAATGCGGTCAATGCAACAGACAGCGTCAAACGCGTTGTGCTGACCTCGTCGATGGCGGCGATTTATACCGATAACACGGAGATCGCGAAGAAGCCGGGCGGCGTGTTGACCGAGGAATTCTGGAATGAAACCGCCAGCCTCACTCACTCGCCCTATGCCTTTTCAAAAAAGCTGGCGGAGCAGGAAGCCTGGAAGATGATGAAGGCGCAGGATCGTTGGGATCTTGTGACGATCAATCCGTCCTTCCTGCTGGGGCCTGGCATCAGCCCGGAAACCCAGGGTGAAAGCTATTCGGTGATGACGCAGTTTGGCGACGGCCAATTGGCGACGGGCGTTCCGGATTTTCGGGTTGGTGTGGTCGACGTCCGAGATGTGGCCATGGCTCATGTCCGGGCCGGGTTTACGCCCGCCGCCGAGGGCCGCCACATAACCTCTGGATACGATTCAGGTTTCCCGGAAATGGCGAAGATGTTGCGCGATGAATTTGGCGATAAGTACGGGATTCCGAAGTCCACGGCGCCGAAATTCCTGATCTGGCTGTTTGGACCCATGATCAATGCGGCGCTCACGCGCACAGTTGTCAGTCGGAATGTCGGCGTTGACTTCAAGGCGGATAATTCCAAGAGCGTGCGTGAATTGGGTATGGAATACCGGCCGATGGAAACGACTCTTGTCGAGCATTTTCAGGACCTTGTGGACTCGGGGAGAATCAAGGCTAAGTGAAAACCTAAGCGACTGGGCAGCGCGTCCTGCGCGCTGACTTCCCTCATTTATGCGAAATTATTGCTTCGTGCATAATTATGCACTAGTTGAATAAATATGCATAAACGGCCCGATCCCTGGCATGTTCCGCGCGCGGCGCTGGCAGATTCCATTTTGAATGTGATCTCCAGTCGTGTGAGCAATGTGCTTCTGCTGTTTGCGCCCAGACGGCGCGGGAAGACGGATTTTCTGCTCAAGGATCTGGCGCCGCGCGCCAAGGAATTGGGCCGCCAGACGATCTATGTGGATTTCTGGAAGCCGGGCATCGCGCCGATCAATTTGCTGATCCGGGCGATTGAGGAAACCTGTCCGCCATCACTTTTGACCCAGGCACGCAATGTTGCCGCGAGCCTGCTGACCCGGGTTTCGGTGAGTGGGGAATTGTCGACGCCCGGCGCGAAGATCAGCGCCGAATTGGCGCCGGATGAGAGGCCATCATCTGACATGGTGCCCCACGCTTACCTTGAAAGCCTGCTGGATGCGCTGGCGGGATCGGGCCGCCCGACGACATTGCTGCTGGATGAGTTCCAGGAGATTGCCCGCGCACAGGATGGAGCCGCCTTTATCGCCATGCTGAGAGCACAGCTGAAACATCATGAGGACCGCGTCTCAACGGTGATCACCGGATCGAGCATGGCGGCGCTCAGGGCTATCTTTGATAATCGGGATGCGCCCTTCTTTCGCACCGGCACGATGATTGAATTTCCGGATCACGGGGCCGATTTTGTCCGACATATGGGGCATGCCCTGACCGAGCAGACCGGCAGAAAGCTGGATGAGGATGCGGCGGACCGGGTGTTTGAATCCGTCGGACGCAATCCGCAGATATTCCGCTCTGCTATGGCGGTCATGGTGATGGATAAATCACTCACGCTTAACGATTCGGTGGCGATCGCCACGGGACGGCTGGCGCGCGATGAAAATCTGGACGACCGATGGGGGAGGCTCGGCCTGTTGGATCGATGCGTGCTGACACATATCCTGCAACAGCCTGAGATACGCCCCTATAGCGGTAAAGCGCGTGCACAACTGGCCGAGGCCGCCGGGCTCGGACAAGTCTCTGCATCGCGTGTGCAATCCTCACTCAAGCGCCTTGAACGCAATGGTTTTGTCTCCACTTGGAGTGGCGGACCCAGCGTCGACGACCCGCTTATTCGTCTGTGGGCAGAAAGACACAAGTGAGCCAATTTTCGGTTGGAATACTGGACATTGGCGGCGGCGACGCCATCTTAGGGTGCCAATAACCGGAGAACACCATGTTGCGCGCCCTTTTCGCCTCTGCCGCCTTGCTGACAATCAGCGCCTGCTCGCCGGCGGCACCGCCCACGCCAAATGATGGCGCTGTGCTGACGATTTACGGCGAAATTGGTGTCGTGGACCGCGGTGCGATCGACCCGTTGATGGAACCGCTTTTCACCCGCTATGGCATTGAATTTGACGCAGCCTGCTCGCTGAACTTTTCATCGCTGGATGCGATGGATCAACGCGTGATCCGGGCAGACTTCCCCTACGGCCAAGAGGAGCACATTTTCTCCGGCCCTCTTCTTCGCGACGCCTTGTCGATTTCTGAAATGACCGGCGACACGCTGGTGATCACGGCACTGGACGGCTATCAGCGCGAGATTGAATTGTCCCGAATTGAGGAGTTCGACGTGATATTGGCCATCCGAATGGATGGCGAGGTGTTGGGCCTGGGCGGCATGGGTCCTGCAGTTTTGGTGTGGCCACGACAAACCGATTATCGATTGACCGGTATGTCGGACGAAGACTGGCTGTGGGGCGTGTTCGCGATCGAGGTCAAACAAGCGGACACCGAAACGAGCGAGACTGAAAATAGCGAGGCCCCGGACAGCGAAACCCCCGGCAGCGAGACCGAATAACGGCCTCGCAGCAGGGTGGCGTCTCGTTAGTTCTGGATCGGGTTGGCAATCACCCGTCCATCCGCGACCAGCATATTCATGCCAATCAATGAACCGGCATCATCAAACTGGAAAACCAGACGAAAACGATCATCGTCCGGGAATTTAAAACGGTCATCACCGAGGGCAATTAGCGTGTAAGGATTGGCGTCGCCACGCTGATAGACCAGCTCGCCATTTTCGATCCGCGTTCCTCGCATTCCGAAATTACCGGCATAACGGGAGATTTCATTCGCCGGGATTGTGATTGGGTTGAGTTGTGCCGACATGGCTTCCGCGGCCCAATTCAATGTTCGCGCCTGATCCGGGCTTGTCGCAGAGTCTGCGAGCTCACCATAAAGCCGCAGCAATGCTGTATCGAGCGCTTCATCGGCAGGCACGTCAATATGAGGCTGAACGCCGACACCTTCCCAATTTGTTTCCATGATCGGATTTCGCGCCGAGCCGGTCGAGACGAAAATCGCAAAACCGGTATCAGTCAGAAATTGACCGCCCGGATTACCGGCACCATAGGTGGACTCACCGATGATTGTGGCGCGCTCCATGGCTTTAAGGTGGTAGGGAAACGCCTCACCGGCCGAGCCGGTACTGCCGCTGGTCAGAACAATCAGGGGGGTGTTGGGGCGATAGCCGGCGGGGTGGTCGGTCAGTGCCATCAATAATTGTGGCTCATCATAATCGCGGCTGACGAACGTGTTGATCACGGTCTCGCCGCTATCGTCGAGGAAGTGGCTTGTGAGGAATTGCACCATGGACGGGGCACCCCCACCATTTTGGCGGACATCAATAATCACCGCATCCGTATTGGCGATAAATTGAAGCGCGGCCGTGGCGGTCTCGCTTGACGGCTCAATCGGAGCGAAGGACCGTAGATCGATATAGCCGATATTACCGGCTAAAATCTCGACACCCATAAAGCCAAAATTTTGCAGGCGCATGGCAGCGAACGGGTCACCCGGACCATTATAGTCGCCATCTTCGGCCTCACCCTCCGCCCGCATCGCATTGACGCGCTCGACCTCTTCCATACCGGCATAATTGACGGTGAAATGGCGATCTTCCTCGCTGAGCAAGGCTGTGACGGCCGCTGCCAATTCGTCAGCGTCTGTGATGGCGGCGAACTGGCCGTCCTCGAGCGCTGAGATCATGTCTTCGGAGATCTGATGGGCGCGTTCGGCGTCGAAAAACTCGTCATCCACGACCTGGGCCAGCGCACGCACGGCAAGGTCTGTTTCCTCGGTGGAGATCGGAGTCTGGGCGAATAGCGGTGTTGGGGTCGACGCTGCCAATACGGCGGCCGCGACTGGCACAATAATTTTATCGAACATGATGGCTCCCTAGCTGTGCGCATTAGACGGGAGAGACCGACGTGGTTTCAAGTTAATACCCGGTCACGTGGATGAAAGGCCGATGAAAGGTTTGGCCCACCTTTCCGCAAGCTTTCGAGTTAGGCTCACGCACAAATTCGCTTCCATGAACGCCCGGCCATGCCTAAGGTGCGCGGCAAGAAAACCATGGGGAGTGGTATGCAAGAATTAACCGAAGTAGCTGTCGCGGCAGCGGCATTGGATGTTGGTGCGGTAACGCAGAGTCTGTCCGAAACGATCCATAGTCGGATCGATATGGTCAATGGCTGGGTCTGGGGCCCGCCAATGCTAATCCTGCTTTTGGGAACCGGCCTGTATCTGACTGTTGGCCTTGGCTTTATGCCGCTCAAGAAAATTGGCTATGCCTTTGGCGAATTGTTCAAAGGACGCAAGCCGGAAGGCGAAGGTGATGTGACACCATTCGCCGCCCTCATGACCGCCCTGTCCTCGACCATTGGTACCGGCAATATCGCCGGTGTCGCCGTGGCGATTGCGCTGGGTGGACCGGGCGCGCTGTTCTGGATGTGGATGACGGCCTTGGTCGGCATGGCCACCAAGTTTGCCGAAGGTGTTCTGGCGGTTAAGTATCGCGAAGTGGACCACCGAGGTCGCCGCGTCGGCGGACCGATGTATTATATCAAGAACGGTATGGGCAAAGGGTTTGTCTGGCTGGGCGGATTGTTTGCCTTGTTCGGTATTCTCGCGGGTCTTGGCACCGGCAATTACATTCAGACTGCGGAAGTCGTGCAAACCGTCCACGCGACCTATGGTGTGGAATATTTCATCACGGGCGGCATTATCGCTTTGTTGGCCGGTCTGGTCATTCTTGGCGGTATCAAGCGCATCGCCAGCGTCGCCGAAAAAGTTGTTCCTGCGATGGCGGGCTCCTACATTCTCATCGGCCTCGTCGTGGTGATCATCAATTACACCTCCATTCCGGCAGCTTTCGGCCAGATCTTCGCCGGCGCTTTCGGTTTCGGCGCGGTGGCCGGTGGTTTCTCCGGTGCGCTTCTGATGCTGGCCATGCAGCGCGGTGTGGCACGCGGCATCTTCTCGAACGAAGCGGGTCAAGGTTCTGCCCCGATCGCTCATGCGGCGGCGCAAAATGATGACCCGGTCAATCAGGGCATTATCGCAATGCTCGGCACTTTCATCGACACCATCATGGTCTGCTCGATCACAGGTCTGGCGATTTTGACTTCAGGCGTAATTCCTGAAGGCTGTGATGTTGGTATACTCCTGCAACTCCAGCAGACCGGCGCTGCGGCGGCGGAAAGCTGTACAATCGGTGCGCCGATTACGGCGGAAGCGTTTGAATCGGTGCTGCCGGGTATCGGTGCTCATGTCGTGACGATCGCGCTGGCGATCTTTGCCTTCACGACCATTTTGGGCTGGTCCTATTATGGCGAGCGATGTGCGGAATATGTGTTCGGCGAATGGATCATCTTCCCATTCCGTCTCGCATGGATCGCCATGATTCTGGCCGCAACGGGTCTGTTCTACGCGGGTGATGACATTAATGCGATGATGGCAACGGTGTGGCTGGCCACAGATACGTTGACGGGCATGATGGCTGCACCAAACCTGATCGCGCTGCTGGTTCTGTCGCCACTAGTGTTCAAGATGACGAAAGATTATTTCGCCGACCTTGAAGCTGGAAACGATCCGAAAACGGACGCGTCTGACGGCTGATCCTTCGATCAATGCACAAATAGAAAGGCCCCGTTTCGGCGGGGCCTTTTTTGTTTGTCATAACACCTGCGCCTATCTGTGTCTGGCGGAGAGGCGCCTCAATACTGTGTAGAGAAACAAGCCGAATAGAAGCCCTACCAGATCCGCCAGAACGTCTGCCACGGAAGCGGTCCGACCGATCCACTGCGTCGCCTGCAACGCCTCAATCAGAATTCCATACCCCAACACCACAAAGCCGCTGAGATAGACTGATTGGCGCGGCCAGCCCATACGGGCCACAAACATCAGCGTCATGAAGGCGAGTATGTGCTCGATTTTATCGGAACCAAAAAGACGGGGCGGTGTCGCGTGTCCGGGCTGTAGCGCTATGTCGGCGATCAGGACAATGGCGGTCATAAACAGTATCCGGCCCGCCCAGCGCAGTCCTGCATCTGGACGGGAGGCTCTGGGTTTTCTAGTTTCCGACGACATATTTCGGGACACATCTTCCATGACTGATTTACTCGCCGACATCGATCGTCTTTCCATACCGCGTTCAGACTGGACACGCGAGGAGGCGGCGACAGTGTATCGCGCTCCGTTTTCCGATCTGATCTTTGCGGCTCAATCTGTGCACAGACGGGGCCACAAGCCGAATGAGGTCCAAAAAAGTCAGCTCCTGTCGATCAAGACCGGCGGCTGTGCGGAAAATTGCGGCTATTGCAATCAGTCTGCGCATTTTGACACCGGCCTGAAAGCTTCAAAGTTGATGGCGCTGGATGATGTCTTGAGCGCAGCCAAATCAGCCAAAGACGGTGGTGCGACCCGGTTTTGTATGGGGGCCGCATGGCGCGAGCTCAAGCCGCGCGATGAGGCGGCGGTCTGCGACATGATTTCTGGTGTGAAAGCCATGGGTATGGAGACCTGCGTGACCCTGGGCATGCTGGGTGATGGCCAGGCAGACACACTGCGCGAGGCCGGTCTGGACTATTACAATCACAATCTGGATACCGCGCCGGAAGATTATGGCCGCGTCATCTCGACCCGGACCTATCAGGACCGTCTGGATACGCTGGGCCGCGTCCGTGAGGCTGGGCTGAATGTGTGCACAGGCGGCATATTAGGCATGGGCGAGGATCAAAGTGCGCGCATCGGTTTGCTTACCGAGTTGGCTTTGATGGACCCGCAGCCGGAAAGCGTACCGATCAATCAGCTGGTCGCGGTGGAAAACACGCCACTTTCAGGCAGCAAGCCACTGGACGGCGTGGAGTTTGTTCGCGCGATTGCGGCCGCCCGCATTATGATGCCCAACACAGAAGTGCGTCTGTCGGCGGGACGCGAGGAAATGAGTCTGGAAATGCAGGCATTGTGTTTCCTGGCCGGTGCCAATTCCATCTTCGTGGGTGAAGAATTGCTGACCACGCCGAACCCGGCCGAGCATGAAGACGCGCAAATGTTTGAAACTCTGGGCATTGAACCGGCACCGCTGCCAGCAGAATAATCGGTTATTATTCGCCGAGCAGAGGGTAGGAATTGGTTCCTTGATACCGGCACTCGGACGTCTCGTCAGCGATGCGAACATCGTTGATGAGAAAGGAAAACACCTGCCCGACTGTCTCCATGACGTATTGGTCGCGATCCGCGATGACGCAGGTCTCCACATTGTAGGGATGCCCGGCGATGCTGATAAGGCTGAGCGCGTAGACCAGGTAGTGCCCGGTATAGTTGGTCAGCTCCAGCCGAGCGGATTCCGTGTCATTGTCGAGCGTGAATTTCACCAATAATTCGCCGAGCTCACCGCGGGTATGGTCGAGATCGGTGTGGATGAGGCCGGCTTCAACAAGTTCGAATGTGAGTATCTGCCCCGCAGCCACCGGTGTCCCCAACACCCTCAAACGCGCATGTTCCCGGGGCGCCAAAATGATGGCGCTGTCGTCGAGAAGATAGGGAGATTTATTGATGGGTATCGGTGATGCACGCACCTCACCGTCCACCATGAACAAAACATCGCGGGCTTCGCGGCACAAAGTGACATCACAGATATCTTGCGGGTTTGTCGCGTCCACAACGGTCTCAGCGCCGGTTGTCTGAACCGGTTCTTGCTGCAGCAATCCGGCGATCAATATGGAGGTAAAGAGTGACAGCATGCGCAAACTCTATAATCAGATAGCGACACAATAGCGAAGGTGAAGCATGGCGAGCAAGATCGGTGCCGACACGGCAATCTCACAACTTTCTGGCTGGAGCGCGGTCGATGGCCGCGACGCGATCTGCAAGACGTTCGAGTTTGCTGACTTTAATGAAGCCTGGGGCTTTATGAGTCGGGTCGCGGTGAAGGCCGAAGCGATGAATCATCATCCTGAATGGTTCAATGTGTGGAATCGCGTGGATGTGACCCTCGCCACCCATGATGCGGGCGGTGTCACAGAGCTGGATACCACGCTCGCGCGTTTCATGGACAGTATGAACGGCTAGGCCGGGCGCCCAAGCGAACACTCAATTGGCGTGAATCATCACCATGCCAAGCAAGACCGTCGCACCCTCTTCACCAAGGGCATGGTCAGTGGCATTTTGCAAGAGTTGTGTAATCCGCTCGACATCAGGGATGTCTCCATAGCGGTAATTCATGCCGGTATAGAGACTGAGGGCCGAAATATAAGCATCGCGCAATCGTGGCATATGCTCGGTCACGCGTCGCCTGAGGGCGGCATCGGGAATTTCCAGTCCGGATTCGATTTGCAACAAGCCCTGGGCGCGAAAATCCGCCTGAACGGTTGCCATGAGCACCGGCAGAGGCACAAAATTTTCTGATGATGTAATCGCCCGGCGACGGCCATCATCAGCTGACTGAGCCGGAGCGGACGGCGCGCCGGCGACAGCGGGATAGGTCGCAGAGAGACCCAGGCAAAGCGTACAAGCCAAGATCAGCGACAGTTTTGTCAGCTTCGAAAACATCATCATGGCCTACTCATAGCAGCGCAGCATGAATCAAGTGTTTGCCGTTTGTATTTAATTGTATCGTTTGATCAGTAACGACGAACCGCGACGATTATGTAAAGCCGCATAATCGTCTTCATCCTTTTGCTGCATGGCACAATGCAGATACCAGGTTTGCACATCGTATTGGATGGGGGTGAAGATGCCACGCCAATGGTTTGTCGCACCGTCAATATTGACCACCCACAGCATGTCGATCATCTCAACTTTTCCGCTGAACGCGCCCGATGCCAAGACAGCGCTCACCAATTCATTCCCGGATTCGGCGACTTCGGTTCGGATGGTCTGTCCTTCCCGAACAGGGGCAAATTGTGGGTGCGCTTTCAAACCCTTACTCAGAGCAATATAACGCATCTGGTCCGTCTCCGCGCGTAACAAGCCGGCCACATGCGGGTTTCGGCGCACATTATTGATAATGTGCTCGATGACGCTGCGGCTGGCCGGGTCGAGGAGCATGCTCTGGATCTGAGTGGCCAACGCTTCGCCCGGCTCGCTTTGGCCGGCTTCGAGACGGGAAACAAACGCCTGACTAATGCCCAGCCGCGTCGCCAGCTCTTTCTGCTTAATCCCCTCCTGAGACCGGTATTTTCTCAGCTGCTTTGCCCACTCCATCTTTGCCCCCCCTCCCTCTGCACACGATTTTGATGCGTGTTTGATCCAACCAAGTGGTCTCCAAATCGACCCGATCGACACGTGTCAAACGCGATTTGGGCACGACCTTAGCCGGACTCGTAAATTCGCTTAACCCAACTTCGGTCGACGTCAAGCATTGGCATCTGGACGGGACAGGCCGGGCCGGGCTAGAAGCAGGATCAACGTTTCATCGCCCCGGGAAATCGCCGATGTCAATTCTTGACCCCATCATAATCTACATCCTTTATCCGGTGCTGGGCTTGCTCCAGTTCATCGTCCTTGTTTCGATCATCATGAGTTGGTTGATCAATTTCAACGTTATTAATACCGGCAATCAGCTGGTGGCGATGATCTGGCAAATTTCCAACGCGATTACCGAGCCGCTTCTCGGCCCTATTCGCCGGTTTGTTCCAGTGCTCGGCGGAATGGATTTTTCTGCCCTGATCCTGCTTTTACTTTTGCGCTTCGTGCAAATGGGCCTGTTGCCACAATTACTGGGCATTCTTTAATCGGGTGTTTTACACAGGCGTACACGAGATTATCTTGCGCGTGCGCCTGTCACCCAACGCCTCCCGCGATGAGATTGAGGGTCCCGGCCAAACGGCTGACGGTCGGCAGCATCTAAATATTCGCGTTCGGGCAGTGCCCGAGAAGGGCAAGGCCAACAAGGCCCTGACGGACCTGCTCTCCAAGACATTGGCCGTGGCCAAGCGCGATATCTCAATCATAAAAGGGCAAACCTCTCGCCTGAAATCTGTTTCGATCCGAATTGATGACAAGACCCGACACACAACTCTAAGTCTGATGGAGAAATTTACCGATGAGCGCTCAACTGATTGACGGCAAAGCGATTGCCGCGAACATCGACGTCTTAGCCGGTGAGGCTGGTGCCGTTCTCGCCAAACAGATTGGGCGGGCGCCGTGCCTTGCCGTTGTGCTGGTCGGAGACGATGCGGCCAGCCAGGTCTATGTCCGTAACAAGGTCAAACGCACCGAAGCGGCCGGTCTCAAATCGATCGAAGTCCGTCGTCCCGCCGATGCCCCCGAGCAAGAAATCATCGATATCGTCCGCGGTCTCAATGACGATGACGGCGTTGACGGTATTCTGGTGCAGCTTCCGCTGCCCGATCATATGGATGCCAATGCGGTCGTTGAGGCCATTCACCCGGATAAGGACGTAGATGGCCTGACCGAAACCAGCGCCGGTCGCCTTGTGCTTGGCAAGCCGGGACTGCGCCCCTGCACTCCGGCGGGTTGCGTGCTGCTGGCCGAACGCACGCTGGGTGATTTATCCGGCAAGTCGGTCGTCGTCGTCGGGCGCTCGATTTTAGTGGGCAAGCCGGCGGCCCTACTCTTTCTCGAGAAGAATGCGACGGTGACGATCGCCCACTCACGGACAAAGGACCTGGCCGAACTCGTTCGCACGGCGGATATCGTAGTCCCTGCTGTCGGTCGCCCACAAATGGTCCGAGGGGATTGGATCAAGCCGGGAGCGTGCGTTCTGGACGTTGGAATTAATCGGATCGATGCGCCCGAGCGCGGCGAAGGCAAAACACGTCTGGTTGGGGATGCAGCCTTTGACGAGATTGTTGGGCATGCCGGTTCCATCACGCCTGTTCCGGGCGGAATTGGACCCATGACCATCGCAATGTTGCTCCGCAATACCGTGTTGGCCGCCGCCATGCGCGCAGGGCTTCCGGCACCTGAGGGTCTGTAACGTCGTTTTTTCGACTCGAAATTGAGGGTTCGTTCACGCTGGCCAATTAGAGTCGCGCGCAAGGGAGAGTTTGATGACCAATCCGAGCTTGCGTGTATTGCATGTCGAAGACGATTTTTCCGATGCGATGCTGGTGCAACATGCGCTGTGCGAAGCCGGTGATTTTGACATCGATATCGAGGTCGCCTGCACCCTGAAAGAGGCCCGCAGGAAGCTGACCAACAAGGAATTTGACCTTGTTTTGCTCGATTTGAGACTGCCTGATTCCCTGGATCCAGGCGATACGCTGGAATCAACATGCTCGTGCTGTGGAGACACGCCAGTTTTGGTACTCTCCGGCTCAATCCAGGTCGATGGTGATTGTGTGCCCAGTAATGTCACGCAGATCGACAAAAATAAAAGCTTTCGCGGCCTACGCGGAAATGGTCGCAATCAGTTGGCCGAAACGATCAGGCTGAAAGCCACCGCGACAGATTCCGGTTCGGGTGAAGTCTTCGAGCTTTAAGACCGGACTGACTCATTCCACTTATCGCGCCTGAAACACCCTCCTTCGCTCTCAAAACATTTCCCTTCTCAAACGAAAGCGCTCTAGATTGCGCGAAAGCTATTTGAAAAGGGGATCGTCCATGAGCGGTGCACACGAAATCGATTACAAGATCGGCGGCGAAGACATCCAGTATGTCGAGATTGAACTCGACCCGAATGAGAGCGTGGTCTGTGAAGCTGGCGCGATGATGTACAAGTCACCCAGCATCAATATGGAATCTGTTTTCGGGGATGGCTCATCGAAAAACCAAGGGTTCTTTGGTGCCCTCGCGGGTGCGGGCAAACGCCTCCTCACCGGTGAGAGCTTGTTTATGACGGTGTTTACGCATGAAGGTCAGGGCAAGGCTCATGCAGCCTTTGCGGCGCCGTTTCCCGGTACAATCATCCCGATCCATCTGCCTGATGTCGACGGCGAGCTGATCTGTCAAAAAGACAGCTTCCTGGTTGCCGCCAAGGGTGTGTCGGTTGGAATAGCCCTGCAAAAAAAGATCATGACCGGCCTGTTTGGCGGCGAAGGCTTCATCATGCAGCGCCTCGAAGGCGACGGCTGGTGCTTTGTCCATGCGGGCGGCACGCTGATCGAACGGGAATTGGCGGCGGGCGAGGAAATCCACATCGATACCGGCTGTGTGGTGGCCTATACCAAAACCGTTGAGTTCGAGATCGAGCGGGCCGGCAATATCAAGTCGATGATATTTGGTGGCGAAGGCGTGTTTTTTGCCAAGCTTCGCGGTCCCGGCAAGATTTGGATTCAGTCGATGCCATTCTCACGACTCGCCGGACGGATTATGGCCAATATTCCCCTGGGTGGCTCCGGACAGGGCGAAAGCTCGGTTCTCGGGCCGATCGGAAGTATCGTTCGCGGCAATTAATCCGGCGTATTCTGCCGATAGTAAAAGGGCGCGGCGACCTCGGTCCCCGCGCCCTTTTACATGTAGCCTATGCCGGGCCTATTCGCCGTCAGTAAGCCGCGTATAGGCCTCGGGGCGACGATCGCGGAAGAATTGCCAATTGTTTCGGACCGCCTGGACCATGCCCATATCCATGTCGTGGATGATCAACTCGTCCTGATCCCGGGAGGCTTCTTTTTCGATCTGGCCCCGCGGATTGACGAAATAGGACTGGCCGTAAAATTCGCCGATATTCCACGGAGCTTCCGTGCCGACCCGGTTGATCGCACCGATCCAGCAACCATTGGCGGCGGCGGAGGCAGGTTGTTCGAGCTTCCAGAGATATTCTGACAGTCCCGCGACGGTGGCCGACGGATTGACGATGTATTCCGCGCCATTGAGGGCCAGGGCGCGCCAGCCTTCCGGGAAGTGGCGGTCATAACAAATATAGACGCCCAGCTTGCAATATTGCGTCTGGAAGACCGGCCAGTCGGACTGGCCCGGCTTGAAGAAGAACTTCTCCCAGAAGCCAGCGACCTGCGGGATGTGGGTTTTGTGGTATTTACCCAGATAACTGCCATCAGCATCGATCACGGCGGCGGTGTTGTAATAGACGCCGGCCGTATCGGATTTTTCGTAGATCGGCACGACGATGACCATTTTATATTTGGCCGCGTATTCCTGCATTAATCGCGTAGTGGGACCATCGGGAATGCTCTCGGCGCTCTCATACCATTTGGGGTCCTGGCTCGGGCAAAAATACGGCTGGGTGAAAACTTCCTGGAAGCACAGGACCTGTACACCCTTTTCGCCGGCTTCCTCGATTAGCGGAATATGCGCCTCAATCATCGCCTTGCGGATGGTTTCAGGATCATTGTCGGTCGATGATTTCAGGCCCATTTGGATCAGGCCGCCGCGAAGTGTACTCATGTTTTTGCTTCCCTCTGTCTTCGGATGTGTAGGTCGAGCTGTTTAGTTCATGCTCGGAAAATTGAATTGCGCGCCGGACCGGATACCGGTTGGCCAGCGCGTCGTGACGGTTTTCAGGCGGGTGTAGAAATGCACGGCCTCAGGCCCATAAATGCCATGCGCGCCAAAGATGGATCGCTTCCAGCCCCCAAAGGAATGATAGGCGACCGGGACCGGGATCGGCACATTGACGCCGACCATTCCCACCTGGATACGACTCGCGAAGTCACGGGCGGCATCGCCATCGCGTGTGAAGATCGCGGTGCCATTGCCGTATTCGTGGCTGTTGATCAGATCGACGGCCTGGTCATAGGAATTGGAGCGCAACACTGACAGGACCGGGCCGAATATCTCTTCCTTGTAAACGGTCATGTCCGGTGTGACGCGGTCGAGCAGCGTGCCGCCAACCCAGAAGCCGTCCTCATAACCCTGCAAGCGCAATCCGCGCCCGTCGACAAGCACTTCGGCGCCCTCGCCTTCGCCGGCGGAGATCATGCGTTCAATGCGCTGCTGGGCCTCGCGGGTGATGACCGGGCCCATTTGCGCCTCGCCATCATCGTGCGGACCGATTTTCATCGAGCGGACCATGGGTGTGAGCTTTTCGACCAGACGATCCGCGGTTTCCTCACCGATCGGCACGGCCACCGAGATCGCCATGCAGCGTTCACCGGCTGAACCGAAGCCAGCGCCCATCAGAGCGTCGGCGGCCTGGTCGAGATCAGCATCAGGCAGAATGATCATATGGTTCTTGGCACCACCAAGCGCCTGGACACGCTTACCGGCCGCGCAGCCGCGCGTGTAGACATATTCGGCAATCGGTGTGGAGCCGACAAAGCTGACGGCCCGCACATCGCGATGGTCGAGCAGGGCATCCACGGCTTCCTTGCCGCCGTGGACGACGTTGAGAACACCGGCAGGCAGGCCCGCTTCTTCAAACAGATCATGGACCAGATTGGCCGAGGATGGATCGCGCTCAGACGGTTTGAGAACGAAAGAGTTTCCCGTCGCCAGCGCCATCGGGATCATCCAGAGCGGGACCATGGCGGGGAAGTTGAACGGGGTGATACCGGCGACAACCCCCAGGGGCTGACGATCGGAACAGGTGTCTATTCCCGGGCCGACATTGCGGCTGAATTCACCCTTGAGCTTCTCGGTAATACCCGCGGCATATTCCACGACTTCCAATGCCCGCGTGACTTCGCCCAACGCATCATCATGGGTCTTGCCGTGTTCGAGGCTGATGGTGCGGGCCACTTCATCGGCGCGGCGCTTGAGCACTTCGCGCAGGCTGAACATGACCGCCGCGCGCTTCGCCGGCGGTGTCGCCGCCCAGGCCTTGCCGGCCTCCAGGGAATTGGCGACGGCCGCATCGATATCCGCAGCACCGCCCAGAACCACCTCACCGCTCTGAGCGCCGGTGGCAGGATTGAATATTGGAGCCCGCGCATCGGTAGAGCCGGTGGTGGGTTTGCCCGCGATGATATGTTCGACGAGAGACATGGGATTATCCGTCCAGTTGATGTGGGTGGATCAAGTCGCGGCTTTGATCGGGTTGAGCGGGTGTTCCGGCCAGGTCATGTAGGGCTTGTCGGTCGGCACATCGCGCATCTCGATGCAATCCGGCACCGGACAGACGATCTGACATAGATTACAGCCGACACATTCGTCATTATCGACCGTGAAGCTGCGCTTTCCGTCCTCAGCCACGTCAAACACGATGGCCTGGTGGGCCGTGTCCTCGCAGGCGATGTGGCAGCGACCGCACTCGATACAACTTTCCGGATCGATAAAGGCCTTGGTGTCGAAATTCATATTGAGTTCGTTCCAGTCCACCACATTGGGGACAGCCATGCCCTTGAAGGCGTCGATGGAGGTGTAACCCTGCGCGTCCATCCAGTCGGACAGGCCGGTCTTCATGTCGTCGACAATTCGATGCCCGTAGAGCATGGCGGCGGTGCAGACCTGGAGCGCGTCTGCCCCCAGCGCCAAAAACTCGGCCGCATCGCGCCAGGTTTCAATCCCGCCAATGGCGGAGATCGGTAGATCTTTCGTCTCCGGATTGCGGGAAATTTCCGCCACCATATTGAGGGCGATCGGCTTGACCGCAGAGCCGCAATAGCCGCCATGCGTGCCCTTGCCATCGACAGTTGGCGTCGGCGCCATCTTGTCGAGATCGACGGTGATGATGGAATTGATCGTATTGATCAGCGACACCGCATCAGCGCCGCCGCGCTGGGCCGCCTCGGCGGACCAGAGAATATTGGTGATGTTCGGCGTCAACTTGACGAAGACCGGGATGTCGATCGCCTCTTTGACCCAGCGTGTGACCTGCTCGACCATTTCGGGGACCTGGCCAATGGCCGATCCCATGCCGCGCTCACACATGCCGTGCGGGCAGCCAAAATTGAGCTCCATGCCGTGGACACCGGAGGCGGCGATCTTCTTTGCCAAGTCTTTCCAGACATCCTCCTCGATGACGGCCATCATCGATCCGATGATCACGCGATCAGGCCATTCCTTGCGAACGCGTCGGATCTCTTCGAGATTGGTTTCCAGCGGCCGGTCGGAGATCAGCTCGATATTATTGATGCCGAGAATGCCCTGATTGCCATCCTTGTGTGCGCCATAGCGACTGGATGTGTTGATCACGGGCGGGTCGACGGCGAGCGTCTTCCAGACGACGCCGCCCC
This sequence comes from Maricaulis sp., assembly GCA_029251785.1. Lineage (GTDB taxonomy): Bacteria > Pseudomonadota > Alphaproteobacteria > Caulobacterales > Maricaulaceae > Maricaulis. The sequence continues at coordinate 17,283 of JAQXCQ010000127.1, forward strand.
AACCCGCTTCAAAGGCGCGTACGACATTGATGTATTTGTCGGTCGGCGGGGCCGAGGCGAGCCAGAACGGGTTGATAGTCTCAATTCCGGCGATGGTGCATTTGAGATCAGCCATGTTCAGCCCTCGCCTCCCAGATAAGTGTCGATGGCGTGGGCGGCCTGCTTGCCGTCTTCCACAGCCTGAACGGTGAGATCTTCACCGGATTTGATGCAATCGCCGCCGGCGAAAACACCGGCGACGGATGTCTCGAAATTGTCGCCAATGGTCAGCTTGTTGCCATCAATGGTGAAACCATTCACCGGGCCAGTATCCATCTTTTGACCGATCGCCTTGAGCACCATGTCGGCGGGCAATTCGTAATGCTTGCCGGTGCCGACGAGTTTGTCGCCATCCAGCGTCATCTTCTCGAATTTCATGGCTTCGACGGCGCCTCGGCCTGTAATTTCAACCGGGGCCGACCAGAGGCGGATATTGACGCCATTGGTGCGGGCCAGATCGACCTCAAACTCGGTGGCGCTCATCTGGGCCTCGCCACGGCGATAGACCAGGGTAACGTTGTCGGCGCCAAGACGCTTGCTCTGCACAGCGGCATCGATGGCGGTATTACCGGCGCCGATGACGATCACGTCTTCGCCGACGCAGAGCTTGGATTTGTCGTTGGACTGGCGCAGGGCCTCGATGAAATCGACGGCGTCGAGGACACCGCCCATGTCTTCACCCTCAATGCGCAGACCGTTTGTCTGCCCGAGGCCAATGCCGAGGAAAACCGCATCATGGTCGGCCTTGAGCGTGTCGAGGGTCAGAGTGTCGCCAAGGCGTTGCTCGTGGCGAATTTCGATACCGCCAATGCCGAGCAGGAAGTCCACCTCGCGGCGGGCGAAATCGTCGACCATTTTATAGGCGGCCAGACCATATTCATTGAGGCCGCCGGATTTCGGCTTCGCCTCATACACCACCACATCATGACCCAGCATGGCCGCGCGATGGGCGCAGGACAGGCCAGAGGGGCCGGCGCCGACGACCGCGATGGTCTTGCCGGACGACTCGGCCCGCTTGAACGGGTGCGCCTCATTTTTTGCCATCAGATGGTCGACCGCGTGGCGCTGCAGCAGGCCAATCTCGACAGGTTGCTCGTCAGAAGCGTTCAGCACGCAGGCCTGTTCGCAAAGCACTTCGGTCGGACACGCCCGGGCGCAAGTTCCGCCCATGATGTTTTGCGACAGGATCGTCTTGGCGGCACCGGAATTATTGCCGGTAGTAATTTCGTGGATGAAGCCGGGAATATCGATCGATGTTGGGCAGGCCTGAATGCAGGGCGCGTCGTAACAATACAGACATCGACTGGCTTCTGCCTTGGCCTGAAGTCCGCTGAACGGTTCGTGCAGATCCGCGAAATTGGCGTTGATCTCTGCCGGTGATGCGTGACCGCATCCCTTGCTGGTGACTGGCCTGTGACCCATGTTTTCTTCCTACCCCTCACATCAATCCGGCGTGTTCCGGATCAACCAAACTATTCATTATGCATACGAATTTTAAGCATCGCCCTCAGTTACGCTTGACCGGAACCGGCTGATTGGCATCCGCGATTTTTTCCAATGCATGAAATGCGGGTGCATAGGCCGGGCGTTTGACGTATTGGCCTGCGCCGCGTTCAACTTTCAACTCACCCTTGGCGTAGACCACTTTACCGGCGCTGAGCGTGTGGGACGGGATGCCCTTCACTTCCATGCCCTCGAAGATATTGAAATCGATCTTCTGATGGTGCGTGGTCTTGGAAATGGTGCGTGTGCCTTCCGGATCCCAAACCACGATATCGGCATCGGCACCAACCTGAATGCTGCCCTTGCGCGGATGGATATTGAAAATCTTGGCGGTGTTGGTCGACGTGCCCGCGACAAATTCCTGCGGGGTCAGACGGCCGGTACCAACGCCGTGTGTCCACAGCACCGCCATGCGGTCTTCAATGCCCGCCGTGCCATTGGGGATGAGCGTAAAGTCATCCTTGCCGGCGGCTTTCTGATCAGCGCAGAAGCAGCAATGGTCGGTGGCGGTGGTCTGCAGATTGCCAGACTGGAGACCCTTCCAGAGTGCGTCCTGGTGTGATTTCGAGCGGAAGGGCGGCGACATAACGTGGGCAGCAGCAGCCTCAAAATCAGGATTTTGATAGACGCTTTCATCGAGTAATAGATGTCCGGCAAGCGCCTCGCCATAGACGCGCTGTCCGGAATTGCGGGCGCGCGTGATTTCGTTGAGCGCATCGCTGGTTGAGACATGCACCAAATAAAGAGGACAGCCGATCACCTCGGCGAGACGGATGGCGCGATTGGCGGCCTCGCCTTCGGCGGCAGGCGGGCGGGATAGCGGGTGCGCCTCCGGGCCGGTCATACCCATGGCGAGGAGTTTTTGCTGCAGCTGGAAAACCAACTCGCCATTCTCGGCGTGCACGGTGGGCATGGCACCGAGCTCAAGGGCGCGGGTGAAGCTGTTATAGAGCACTTCATCATCGCACATAATGGCGCCCTTATAGGCCATGAAATGCTTGAAAGAATTGATACCTTCCTCGCGGACCAGCTTGCCCATATCGGCGTGGACGCTGTCATCCCACCAGGTCACCGCAACATGAAAACTATAATCCGCGCAGGCTTTCTCCGCCCAGCCCCGCCAGGTCTGATAGGCTTCCATCAGAGGCTGTTCAGGATCCGGGATGACGAAGTCGATGATCATCGTGGTGCCACCGGCCAGACCGGCTGCGGTGCCGGAATAGAAATCCTCGGAAGCGACGGTGCCCATGAAGGGCAGCTGCATATGGGTGTGAGGGTCAATCCCGCCGGGCATCACATACTGGCCGGAGGCATCAATAATTTCAGCCCCAGCGGGCACATCGAGATCGAGACCGATCGCCTTGATGACGCCGTCTGCGCAATAGACATCAGCCCGGACGGATTGTTCGGCGGTCACGACGGTACCGCCGCGGATGAATGTGGACATGGTCAACTCCGTTCGGGTCAGGATTTCTTGCCAAGGGCGAAATAGACGGCACCGGCGAGGAACAGGCCGACAAACCAGGCATAACTGTAGATCGTGTCGAAGATGGCGGGGACACTTTCAACAAACCCGGCCGCATGCAGGAAGCCGGGAAGGTTTGGCAGAATACCGATGATCAAGGCGATCATCCCAGCCATGTTCCATGCTCCGTATTTGCCATTGTGGTCGTAGAGGGCATCCGCATCGAGCTCGCTTTTACGGATCAGGAAATAGTCCACAATCAAAATTCCGGCGATCGGGCCCAGCAAGGCGGAATAGCCGATCAGCCAAACGAACAAATATCCGCCAGCTGTCTCCAGAAGTTTCCAAGGGAAGATCGCGATACCGATGCCCGCAGTTATATAGCCCCCCATCTTGAAGCTTATTTTGCGCGGATTGAGATTGGAGAAGCCATAGGCGGGCGCCACAACATTGGCGGCGAGATTGGTGGTCAACGTGGCCAAAACAAGCGCTCCTAGGGCAACGATGACACCCAAACCGCCCATACGACCCGCAAGAGCGACAGGGTCCCAGACCGCCTCGCCGTAAATGACGACGGTGGCGGATGTTACGGCGACACTGATGAAGGCGAACAAAGCCATCGGTATTGGCAGGCCGACTATTTGACCGATCATCTGATCTTTCTGGCTTTTGGCGAAGCGTGTGAAGTCCGGAATGTTGAGGGCCATTGTTGCCCAGAATCCGACCATGGCGGTCAGGCTGGCGACGAATACGCCCCAAAACTCACCCTCACGCGTGCCCCCATCGGCAAATTGGGAGGGCGCGGAGAGCATTTCGCCAAAGCCGCCGGCTTGACTATAGGCCCAGGCCAGCAGGGCCAGGCCCATGGCGATCAGGAATGGTGCGGCATAGGTTTCCAGCCAGCGAATGCTCTCCGTTCCGTTTCGGATGAAATAGAGGTGCATCGCCCAGAAGCCGAGGAAGCTGAGCAATTGCCCGGCATCGATACCGAGAAACGGCAAAGCTGAACCCGCCAACATATCCGAGGTCAGCGCATTGATGATCACATAAATCGCCGAACCGCCGACCCAGGTGTTGATACCAAACCAGCCGCAGGCGACCAATCCACGCGCGACTGCGGGAATGCGCGCGCCCTTGGTACCAAAGGCCGAACGCAGCAGGACGGGGAACGGTACGCCATGCTTGGCACCGGCATGACCAATCATGATCATTGGCACCAGCACGATCATATTGCCGAGCAACACCACCAGCACGGCCTGCCACCAGGACATGCCTTCAGCGATCAGACCGGATGACAGCAAATAAGTCGGTACACATACGACCATCGCGACCCAGAGGGCGGCATAGGCTTTCCAGTCCCAGGTGCGGGCAGACTGGCTGGTGGGCGCCAAATCTTCATTCCATAGACTGTCGGCACTGCGGCCACTCGTGCTGGCGGTATCGTCCTGTGGTTTTGGCATGCGGATAGATTCCCCTTGGCTTGCGCGCGCGCAGATGAGCCGGCTTCCTCCCTGAAACCAACCCGGTCGCGAGGGATGATTCTAGCGCACTGTGTTGATTTGGCGAGCCCTTTTGATTATTTGGCACGGATAGTGGCCACGCAGCGACCTAACACCAGTGCTTGTGGTCCAGAATGCGAAGAGTCCCATCAGTCTGACGCTTTGGCTTTGGGCTTCGCCTCGGACTTGACTTTAGTCGCTGACTGAATGTCCGAGCCTGGGTCGACGCTGGTCACTGTTCCGGGCGGAATCCATCTTCGATAGCCATAATAACCGCCCGCCCCAACCACAAGAATAATCAGGAAGGTCACCCAGGAAGGCCAAACGCCGAAACTGCGACCGGAGACCGCTCTCGCCAGTTCAGTTGCAACTGCGGCTGCTTCATCAGCAGTGCGAACCGGTGTTCCCGTCGCCGCACCGACCAGGTCCAGCTGGAAGAAGGATGTGTCGGTCTCTCCCAGCCCGAGCGTAATGAGCGTGCCATTGGCCGCACCGGTCGGGCGATAATGGACAATTTCCAGCATTTTGAATCCGTCCGCTTGATTGGGTGCCCAGTCATAGCTGTCATTGACGCCGATAAAGAGCGGCTCACCGTCGGCGCGCACATAGCGCATACCGCGCCAGGAATAGATGTTGATCTCGGTCGCAAGCAGCTGATCACCGGCGGCATTCACGACCTGTATCTGGGGGCCGAGATAGCCGCCGCCCCAATAGTGCAAATGAATACCTATTATCCCGCCACGACCGGGCTCGACCCGAAACCAGTCCCAATCCTCACCGGAAAGCCTGACAATTTGGTGGAAGGGCAAGTCGATCGGCGTGGCTTGAGCAACAGTATCATTGGGTTCAAATGCATCGAGCGGCGGGTCCAGACGCAGGCGTCCCTGAATTTCTGTAGCACCGGATTCATAACCTTCGGGCGCCGTCAGAATGATCTCGTGACGACCGGGCAGAAGAATGAGAGGCCCGGCCCGTTTGTCACCGGGCTCTGAATCGGCCAGCGCCATTGTCAGATCCGACAATTCGGCGGGCCCGGAAAACAGATCAAATGCCGGCAAGCTAGCATGATCCACCTGCACTCGGATCAGCGCCCGACCATTTTCGTCAAGGCGCAGGGTTTCAATCTCATCGGCCGTCAAGTTTTGGGCCCGCTGGGAAGCAAGGCCCGGCGCGGTGAGAAGCGCAATCAGCGCGAATGAACTCAAGACTCCACGCGCAAAAGGGGGCATCATCCGCTCTCCGGTGCTGCGATATTGACGGCTGTCTCAACTTGCTGACGGGCCTCGCCAATCGAGATCAGGCCGCGCCGCGCGGCATTCGCAGCATTGCGAACCCGCAGCAAGTCCGCCTCACCCAGACGACTTGTGCCGAAGTCTGACCGGCTTTCGCTGGACCGTGAATTAATACCCCAGCGATTGCGGGTCGGCCCGCCGGAGCGATTGCGGATACTGCCGTAATAGACGCCGTAATTCTTGGTCTCGTAACGGGCAATGCACCGGCCATCCGGGAGTGCACGTTCGAGATAATTGTGCTCGATCAAGGTGATCGAATCGAGATGAAGCCCGCCATCGCTGACCTCGACCTCATAGCCACGCCAGGTTTCAACCTGGCAATTAACGGGTGCAACGGGTGGCACGGGCGCATCCGGTTCCTCAGGAGCTTCATTGGTCGGGGCCTGATGCTGGCTGATCAACATATCCAGATTGCGGACAGACCCAACGACATTGCCATCGCAGGTCTCTGCCCCATCCGTAAAGCTGACAAAGCTCCATTCGTCCGAACGCGGGTCAGCCAGCGACGCAAACATATTGCGAGCGCGATCATGCGCGTCGGCCAGCGGGGTGCCGCCGGCGGGTGTGGCCGAGGTCAAAAACGCCCGGATTGACTCCGCATCCCGGGTGAAGCTTCGGGTCGAAAATGAGTTGCAATCGTTGAAGATCACCGCAGCAAATTCGATGATCTCGTCCTCCGGCAAATCGGCCATGGTCTGATTGATACCGGAACGCGCATTCTCCATCCGAGTTTGCTCGCCCATAGAGCCGGACGCATCCAGTATCACCAGCAGAGACAGCGCAGGTGGCGGCCCGATCCGGTGCCAGACATCGGAACCGCCATTGACAGAATTTGTGCCGCCTCGCTGATCTTCCAATGCTGCCCAATACCGGCCTGAGGACCAGCCGGCCGGATCGCTGATCGCCACGGCCGTACGCGGATCAGAATCCTGACGTCCGCCGCCCAAGGTTATTGTGACTTGTAAATCGCCGTTCTCGTCTTGCAATTCAGTTGCTTCAGCGAGATCAAAGCGGCCGCGCCATCTCTGCCCCTGGCCTTCGATTTCTACCGCGGCACCGCCAATCGTGATCACGGGCGCATCCGTGACGTCGCCCGACAATTCCAGCCGCAATTCACCGCGCCCATCGGCCGGGGCTGCACGTGCTGTTGTGACCTGGAGTGTGCGTTCAACATTGCCCAACACAGTGTGGGTCAAATTCGGTTGGGACTGATAGTCCGGCCCTCCGCGCCACTCCGCTTCATATAACATTCGACCGCGACCACGGACACGCAGTGACTGGACATGCACCGGCAAGGGATCGAGCAGAACAGTGTGCGACATATCCGGCTGATCACCGGTCCTATCACGATCGCCATCGACACGCGCGCCGCGGCGCGATTGCGCGGAGACCGATAATTGCCTTGGGCCCCGTATGGCTTCGTATTCGTCATCTGTGGGCACCTCCCATTCACCACGCCAGGTACGGCCATTGATCCAGCGACCTTCAAGAGCCACTTCGCCCAGAAGGAATTCTTCCCGTTCACCTTCGCGATCCATCTCGGTATTGAACCGGATTTCGATTCGCAGGCTTTCGTCGGCAGGGATTGGCCAGAAGGCCAGTTCCCCCGGCGCGGGCGATTCCGGCAGTGGGCGATCGAAAAATGATGCATCCTCATCGGGGGGATCGCTCTCAATTTCGGCGACATAGCGATAGTAGAGGTCGCGGTCATCACCGCTGATCTCGATAAGGGCAATTTCCGGTGGTCGAACATCGCGGCGAATAATGAAGCGCCCGGCACTATTACGTCCCGGATCATTTGCCTCCTCGGGCTGATCTGTGTGCGCGTCAGTCCCACCCGGTTCATCCCCCGCGCGACTGACAAAGACATAACTCTGCGCCTGATCGTCAAAGCTGAGATCAGAGAAAACATCCTCAACACCAAAACGAATTTCATTGTCTCGCCAGCGGCGTATATCGGCTACCGCGACTGCACTTTCCCGCGTTCGCCCGATCTCGAACTCGCCCGGTGTGGATCCAAAATGCAGCCCGCGTATGATCAATTCATCTCGCGTATCTTCGATAACCGCGACAATACCCGCCGCCTGCAAATCGGCGTCTTCATCGTAATTTATAATCGGTGTTTGGTCACACCAATTGGCCACCGATTGAAAGGAATGATCTCCGTCGGCCATTGCGTATGCCGACGTCTCATCACGCTCGTGATTCCAAGGCACGTAACCAGGGTGCAACTCATCGAGAGCATCGCCAGTAAAGGTTGGGGCGGTCCAGTTGTCGACAACCAGCTGACACAATGGAGCGGCGTCGACATTGTTGCCATCACGCGCGAACGACATGCGCTCTGAGATGGCAACAACGTCATCACGCGTTTGCTCGTAAATTCGCTGCCCTAGAATTCGGCACGTCGCCCGTTGATTAGGCTCTGTCGCTCGGCGCAATTCGCTCAAAAGCGTCGCCGATTGGGTACAGAAATGATCGGCGTGCGCGCGGTTGAAAAAGCCGTAAATGGTCTGCGCGTCACGCCCCCTTGGATCGGTCGCCGGCAGACTGTCGATATTGGCTGGCTCAATATAGCTGGCGACCGGATAGGTGTCGCCCGTCGGAATATCGAGCAGTCGACCGAGCCCGCCCCGGGCCAGATCGATGCCATTGGGATCGACGATGGCTCGCAGTCTGGCGTGTGCATAAATGCGGGTGATGCTGAGCGTATTATTTCGACTGGAGACAAAGCCCTGTATTTCTGGCGGCAGATCTTCCAGGGTCGCATTTCCCGACACATTATTGATGACATTGCCGATCCGGAATCCGGCCTGGGCCAGAGTAGACACGCCACCGGCTAGGGCGAATTCAGTGCCCATGCCTGCGACTATGGAAGAATTGGTCGCCCACACATCGTAGCAGCGCGGACCAACACGGGTTGAGACATTCGTGTTGAGCGTCGCCGCATCAACGCCGTATCCATTGCCGTTCTGCCCGAAAGCCTGGATAATTTCGGCAAATCCGGCAGCGCTGCAATTCATAAACTCTCGATACTGGCGCGAGACGGGCAGCGCTTGCTCAGAGTTATATTCAACAGGAAGACCCGGCACACTCAGGCTTGCGGCGTAGCGCCGCCGGGACATGTCGTAGGCAACATAGTCACCAACACCATTATGCGTCTCCTCATCGCCGGTATGACGCCATTGCGGAATGTAGAGGGACGTCGCCGGCGGGTCGCTTCGTTCGACGACACCCAATGCTGCACCGAGCCGGTTCAGACCCCGGCGAGCAAAATTGACCACTGAATTTACCACGCCAACTTCAGGGGCCGACATGGCGTCCGGAATTTTACCGATCGCCTGGTAGCCATGCAAAATACCCGTAAAGGCGCCGGCCATAAGTGCACGCGCTGGGTCCAAGGCGATCCCATTGGCGTTGTATTCGGGTGAACCCCAGCGGTCCCACATATGGCCCATCGCCCAGCGGTCTTGCAGGAAATGTTGCGCATAACCTTCGAAGGCCAAAGCCTCCAGCTCCGCCTCACGGATCGCGTCGCGGTGCATCTCCAGATCATTTGCATTGGCAGAAATTGCGGCCCGCATGGTCTGCGCGCGGCGAGCTGCTGAGAGGGCGGTCGCATGCAATTGCTGATAGGTTCGGGTCGCCTGCGATCCAAAGTGTGAGGCGTTGAAGGCTCCACCCTGCCAGTAGGAGTAGTTGTGGCAATCCTTTGGTGTTCCCGCCGGCATTTGGCCGGTCTGAACAGGCGGGCAAAGTTCGTTCTTATTGATCCAGTCATAGATCGAATAGCTAAAATCGGGCACACCGGCGAAGTTGGCCGCTCCGGGCAGTACGCGTCGCGGAATCCCCATGACATCGTCGGGATCCCAAACGGCGCCATCACGCGCGCCAATATTGGTCCGGTAATAGCCGGTTGCCAGATCATTGACCGTCAGCGGGTGGGTTGGCGTAAAACCCCAAGGCGATCCTGGCGACGCGCGATCCAAAGCCAATTGGGCCAACCAGGCATGCTCATTGTCACGGCAATTGTTTGTTGATGTCCGGTGGCAGTAATAGAGGGCATGCCACTTGTCGCGGTCAGACCCGTCATGGGCTGCATATTCGCCGTTTCGAGCCCGCTCTTTTGTGTCCCAGCCCATCACACCAAATACGGCGATTGTGACCAGGCTGAAGATGGCGAGGCGGCGCATTCGCGGCGCTATCGGGACGGGCTGCACCATGCGGTTTCCTCGATGAAATTGCTCTCAAACGCGGCGGCAACTGATTCCAGATCACCGGTGGCTTCCTCGGCGAAATGCGATTTGCACGTTTCCGGGCAGGATGAATGGGCGACACACTGCCGGATCATGTCTGCACGCTCATCGGTATCTTCTGACAAATCCACGCCGATGCAGGTAAAAACACTGTCCATGCACATGCCCCATTGGGCGATCGGATCATCAAGCCTGGGATCGGTCCGCATGGAAAAGGTCAGCCCACTCTCTCCGCCATGCCCGATCGGGCGAGGCTCCATGATTTCAGGACATTCGACGTCGCAATTCGGATCAAATTCATGGGTTGTTTCCGCCCAAATTCCCGTCGGGCGTTGATCGACATTTGTCTGCGTCCACAACCAGACCACGCTTATGAGCAACACCAAAATCAGCGTGCCGATTGCCAATCTGATATAGTGGGGCCTGACCCTCAACGCTTCAGCGTCGGACCCGGCAGCGACCTCTGCATCGATATCCGTCGAATCGATCGACTTTCCATCGTTACCATCATCACTCATGCCTCGCTCCTTGCAGGCACAATTATTCTATTAACACCATCTTACCAGAAAAATTCGCCCTATGGGGGAATTTTCGCGTGACGGAAACTTGTGACCGGGAATACGGGGATAAATTTATCCAGATTGAATAACCATGGTGCCGCATAGGTGACTTGAACACCTGACCCCATCATTACGAATGATGTGCTCTACCAGCTGAGCTAATGCGGCCAACCATGTTGGGCGTAGGCCATTCGACCATAGGCGGCCGGAAATTAGCTTTGAAATTTGCGCGAAGCA
>JAQXCQ010000140.1 GCA_029251785.1 Maricaulis sp.
TCGGGTGGTCTGGAAGTCACATTTGGCGACGACACTGCCGTCAAATGCTTCATCCGCAAGTCTGACCTGTCTCGTGATCGTGCGGAACAGCGCCCTGAACGCTTCGCTGTCGGCGAGAAAATTGATGCTCGCATCACCAATATCGACAAAGCGACTCGTCGAATTTCAGTCTCCATCAAGGCGCTGGAAATTGCTGACGAACGTGAAGCTGTTGAACAGTATGGTTCTTCTGATGCAGGCGCATCGCTGGGTGATATCCTCGGCGCAGCCATGCAACAGACAGATGGCGAGGAAGAAGAGGGCTAAAGCTCTTCAACCGCCAAAACGTATGATGAAACGGCCGGGGCAAACGCCCCGGCCGTTTTTTCTTGGGGTTGCTCGGCTGCTCTTCTAGGCAAGACTAATTGGATACAATCAACAAGATTTGAGCATTTCAATTCATCGTGAATGGAAATGTTTTTCTTGAAAATACTCTAGTATCTGTTGTTTAAGTTGGTTTTTTGCTTTTATATACTCGGACGTAACGGGTATCAGTCTGCAATTATCGCTTTCATGCACGGAGACTTTGGCATGATCAAATCCGAACTGATCGACAAATTGGCCGAGGCCAATCCTCATCTGTATCACCGCGATGTCGAGCGGGTCGTCAATGCGATCCTCGACGGGATCACCGACGCACTGGCTCGTGGAGAGCGGGTTGAGCTTCGGGGCTTCGGCGCTTTTTCGGTTCGGCACCGCCCGGCTCGCACGGGTCGCAACCCGCGCACAGGTGAAAGTGTGGCCGTCAAGGAAAAGCACGTGCCCTTCTTCAAGACCGGCAAGGAATTGCGCGAGCGCGTCGACGCGTCACGCGAAAACGCCTAGTCAGTCTGGTTAAGCGCCGGTGAAGCCAAGCTTCATCGGCCTTTAAGCCTTGACTGCAACACTTGCAGGTCATGCTGGACCTGTCTGCCATACCTCATGCTGCTCCGATTGCGTCGCCGCACGCGAATAATACGAGCACGCCGTCTGCCGCTGACGGGCATACGAATGCGACGGGTGAATCAGGGGCCAAGTCCCGACATGGCAAAGTTGAGCTCGCCAATGCGGTTGCCAGCGCCTCCGGAACCCCAAAACCCAACTCCGACAAACCGGCTCACACCGCACACCCGACCAACAAGCCCGGTCACTCCGCGGAACACGACAGCAGGTCGAAAGATTCGGTCCAGCTTTCCGACGAGGCCCAGGCCGCTGTTTCCAAGTTAAGCGCCCGGGACCGGGAAGTTCGCGCTCACGAGGCTGCGCACCAGGCCGCAGGCGGACAATATGCCGGCGCTGCGACCTATACGTACCAAACCGGTCCAGATGGAAAACAATATGCGATTGGCGGAGAAGTTCCGATCGATGCCAGCCCGATCGCCGGTGATCCGGAGGCCACTATTGCCAAGATGCAGCAGGTCAGAAATGCGGCCCTGGCACCGGCCGAACCGTCCGCGCAAGATCGCGCGGTGGCCGCCGCCGCTTCTGCGATGTCTGCCCAGGCACAGGGCGAATTAGCAGAACAAAAGGCCGAGGCCCTCAACCCGACTTCTCCGGATGCACAAAAAGACCCGGCTTCCGAAGCTCGCAATGCCTCCGTCGCGCCAGGTCAGAATGCTGAAGGCGCGTCAAATAGCCATCAATTCTCCGGCGCCACGTCCGAAATCTCCGGTTCACAAGATGAACCCGCGGACGACAATCCCTACGGCAGATCAGAAAATGCTACGCTGCAAGGGTATCAGGCCCATAATTATGGCGGCGGGGTCGAGGGCGATCATACCACCGGCCAGGATGACCGGCTGGGTGGATCGCTGAACCAGATTCTGGGCGAACTTCACCCATCGTCGAATCCAACCGGACCCTCCGCAAATCCTGAACATTCAGGTTCACGACGTCCGGACCTCACCGCCTATGCAACAGACGCCTATCGGCATCAGGCGTCGCCTGCATTCCTTCGCCAGTCCTGATCAAGCCTTGCGATTGTAATCCGCGTGATCGCTAGACCCGCCGAGCCAACGACTGACCCATCCCAACCATTCACCGTTTTCTTTCCATTTGAGTTGCTTGGCCGTCAGGGCACGTGTTGGCTGTTGCTCATACATCAATTCAAAAACTTTCATGTCGCTCTCCGTCATAAGCTGATGCTTGATATACTCACCAAGAACTGGCATTGACCAACTCATTGTCGAGGGTCTGTCATAAAGTATGCTTATGGATACGGTTCCGAAAATACCGCCCGTCCAAGCCATTCGTGTGTTTGAGGTTGCTGCTCGGCTTGGTAATTTTACCCGCACGGGCGAAGCGCTGGGTATGACCCAGGCGGCCGTGAGCTATCAGATCAAGATGCTGGAAGACCGGTTGGGCTTTTCTCTGTTTGAGCGCAAGGCGCGCCACGTGGAGCTGACCACGCGCGGTGCTGCGCTTTCGAGGGGCAGTAGTGAAGCCTTCCGATTGCTGGAGCGCACGTTCCGGGAAGTTAGTGAGGATCGGGCCAATGTCCTCACGATAGCGGCTCCGCCTACATTCTGCTCCAACTGGCTGGTCCCGCGTTTGGGAAGCTTCCAGATGGCCAACCCGGATCTCGCTGTGCGCATAGATACACGCGACGAGATCATGGATATCCAGGCGGGCGA
>JAQXCQ010000100.1 GCA_029251785.1 Maricaulis sp.
AGCAACATGACCACGTTGCTGTATCCGGAACTCGGCTTCTTATCGTCCTGCACATCGGTGCTATTTGCGTCCGCCATATTGTCTCCCCGACACATATTTGCACGACCGAAGCCGCGCTCTCCCCGCCAGACATGAACGAACATCATGCCTGGTCAAATGCCAATTCTTCCAATGCAATGCGCGGTGGCGCTTGCGTGAAAGCCCGGCAGATGCAGGATGTGCCACGAAACGGCACGCAAATCGAGGGCGGGTCGAGAAAAGAGTTTGGGGAAATTCGACATGAGAAAATTTATCGCGAGCGCCGTCATCGGCGGTATGGCTTTGGCCGGGTGCACGGAGACCGCCTCCGACACCGAAGCGGCGCCGGAAACAGAGGCCGATATGGCAATGGCCATGATCAGCGAAGCCGATCTTCGCGCGCGCATCGCCACATTGTCGGATGACAGTTTTGAGGGCCGGGCACCGGCGACACCGGGCGGCATTGCGGCCAGCCAGTGGATTGCCGATGAAATGGCCCGTATCGGCCTGGCACCCGGCAATGGCGACAGCTATTTTCAGCCGGTCCCGCTGGTTGAGATCACGCTGGATGAAGACGCATCCAGCTTCGACGTCTTCAATGATGGTGCCTCAATGGGGCTGACGTCCGGTGAAAGCGTCGTCTATTGGTCCAAGCGCTCAGAGAGTGAGGTGGCGATTGCCGACAGTGAGCTGGTATTTGTCGGCTATGGCGTTGTCGCCCCGGAATATGATTGGGACGATTATGCCGGCGTGGATGTGACCGGCAAGACCGTCGTGATGATGATCAATGATCCAGGCTATGCCAATCCGGATGGTGAAATGTTCAATGGCCGGGCGATGACGTATTACGGTCGCTGGACCTATAAGTATGAAGAAGCCGCGCGTCAGGGCGCTGCCGGCGTGATCATCATCCACCAGACGGCACCGGCCTCCTATGGCTGGAATGTGGTGTCGGGCTCCTGGTCCGGCTCGCAGCTGGATCTGGCGCGGGAACCCGGTACGGGAACATTTGCGGCGGTGGAAAGCTGGGTCAGCGAAGATATGGGCCGCAGCCTGTTTGCCGCTTCCGGTCTGGATTTTGACGCGCTGACTGCGGCGGCGGGCCAGCCGGGCTTTTCGGCTGTGGAAATGACAGGCCTGACCGCCTCAGGCACGCTGCTCAATTCCACCCGTACAATGGATTCACGCAATGTGGTCGGCATGGTCGAGGGCACAACCCGCCCTGACGAGTTTGTGTTGTTCACCGGACATTGGGACCATATCGGCGTTCGCGACGTCGCTGAGGGCGAGGACGGCATCTATAATGGTGCGGTCGACAATGCCACCGGTACGGCGGCGATCCTGGAAATTGGTGAGGCGTTTGCCGCCAATCCGCCGGAACGCTCCGTGATGATCCTGGCTGTGACCGCTGAGGAATCCGGTCTGTTGGGCTCGGCTTATTATGGCGACAATCCACTGGTTCCCTACAGCCAGACCGTGGGCGGCTTGAATATTGATGCCATGCTACCGGCCGGACGCTCGCACGATGTAATGGTTGTCGGCTATGGTGCCTCAGAATTGGAAGATATCCTGACGGAAGAAGCCGCGGCCCAGGGTCGTGTTATCGTGCCGGATCCAAGCCCGGAAGCCGGCTATTTCTATCGCTCGGATCATATCTCTCTGGCCAAGCACGGCTTGCCAATGCTGTATGCCGATGCCGGTCAGGATTTGCTTGAGGGCGGTGTTGAGGCCGGAGAAGCCTTCTCCAATGGCTATCGTGAAAACCGCTATCACGCCCCGGCGGATGAGTATTCCGCGGACTGGGTGATGGATGGCATGGTTGAGGATATCACCCTGTTCTACAATGTCGGCTCACGTCTGGCGAATTCGCAAGATTGGCCGAATTGGTATGAGGGCAATGAATTTCGCGCCCTGCGCGATGCCCAGCGCCCCGAGTAACGCTGGTGAAAAGAAAAACAAAAGGCGGTCCGAACGGGCCGCCTTTTTTTTGTGGCTAGGTCGCGGCCGGCTCTTCTTTTGTTCGGAGGATTGTCGACTCTTCTTCTCCCCTTGAGGGAGAAGTGGGCACGCCAAAGGCGGGGTCGATGAGGGGTTTGTCTCAATGGACGCGCTGTTGGGCGACAGCCCCCTCATCCCCTACGCTGCGCTTCGGGACTTCTCCCTCCAGGGGAGAAGAAGAGGTTGTCAAAATTCTCAATTCAGGCCGTGGGACTAAAGCGTTCGGCGCATCACCAGCTTTTTGCCGCGCTCTCCCAGGCGAGCGGTGTATTCGTCATCGGTCAGGATCTTACCGGAATGGACGCACAGCGTGCTGCGGGCCTGAGAAATGCGAGGCCAGTGAATGAAATCGACGCGCTCGCTTTTGAGACCCGATGCGAGGTTGATGTCTATGACACCGAGACTTTGCGCGAAAACCAGACTGTTCTGGAACATGCCCTTTTCACGGATGGTGTCCAGCGTCTCGGCAAAGTCGCCGGCGATAAGCTGGTTGACCGGACGGCCCTCCAGACGCTCGGGAACCATACCAAACAGATCGGATGCCCCCCGGGATACCGCTTTGATCATACCCATCGAATCGGTGACAAATTCGATGGCTGGGTTGAGTGAAATCAAATCCATCCATGTCGGGGCGGGCGCAACAACAAAGGCGTCATGCACCATGTCAGTCAGACGACGTGTAACGCGCTCTGGCGGATCGGACTCGCCATTTTCCCATCGGGAAATCATCGCCTGGGTGACACCCAGATCGGCCGCCAGCGCCGCCTGCTTGAGACGTTTTGACATCCGATAATTGCGGATCACTGATGGCCAATTTACCTTGCTGGGAGCGGCTGTCAGATCGAGTTCATTCACCAATTTCGTCCCCTCACCCCTCATAGTGACAAGATGACATCCAGCTGGCCACCCAATTCGTCACGGATGGCGATAAATTCGTCCTTGCGGAGTCGAGCCCCGTCACTGGCCCAACGAATTTCACCGTCTACATCACGACGCGGCCAGTGCAGCCTATGCGCATAGAAGTCGCGTTTCATACCATTGGCCAGACGCAGCGACATTACATCGACACTTTCAGCCATCTCCACGGCCCCATCAAAGAAGCCCTGATCGATCAGGGACCGGTGGAGGGTGAGCGCATCACCGCTGAAAATCTCGTTCAGATGATGCCCTTCAATATGCGATCGAGTCATTCGAAACTCTCTGAGAACGCCCTGACTGACTGTCTCCAAAACCCCGGCCCGCGAGATAATGGTCGCCATTGATGGCTGCAGGGCTGTGATTTCACGCCAGTTCGGCATTGGCACGCCTATCGTGGCGGCATCAAAAAGTCTCTTCAAGCGTGCCTGCATCGCATCGGACGGCGTCGCGCGCCCAGATTCCCATCTGGAAATCATAGCCTGGGTGACACCCAGATCATGGGCGAGCGCGGCCTGCTTCAAATTGTGGGTGAATCGATGATGCCGCAAAACAGACGGCCAATGCGTTTGCGGGAGATGAAGGATGGTTTCCTCTTTGGTCGCCATGTCAGATCGCTTTCCTGACAACCATCGCGCTTCCCAAACGCTGCCGCACATCCTGCCAGACAGGTCGGGAAACCGAGGCACCGGAGATCAACCAGCAAATACGCTGATTTGCGACGAATAGCGGGCGATGCAGGCTATGTTGCCAAAATGGCGTGTCGTGGCCGTCGAAATCCGTGAAAACCACGCGCTCAACGCTTTCCACTGTGGCAATCTTGCCCTGGAAAAAACCACGATCGACCAACGAACCGAACCGTTTTGGAATATCGCCACGAAAGGCTTGCCGCAGATTGCGGCCTTCAATCTGGCCTCGCACAGTTTTCAGACTTCGCAATAAGCCGCGGCTGGCCAACTCTACCAAGCCAGTACTGTTGATGACGGCGACAGATGAGGGGTTGCGGCGCGCCCGTTCCATCCAGGTTCGGCGGGCGAGCGAGGAGGTCAGCGTCCAGATCATATCGAAAATTTGTGTTCGAATGCGCGCACTGGGCCGAGCGTTTCCCGCTTCCCAACGCGACACCATTGTCTGCGTGACGCCGAGATCTTGTGCGAGTGAGGCCTGCTTGAGCCCCCTGGACAGGCGCACGTGCCGGATCACTGTTGGCCAGTGAATGGTCAAAACTTCTGGGTTGGACACAACTGTGGACATACGCTCCTCCGTGCTAACGGAGAGCCCGTCCCGGGCATCTCTGAGTTATATAATATAACTATTTCGACCTATTTGGAAGCTAGTTTTATTACAAAACCGCCGATTGCGATTTGAGCGCACATCAAACAATTGAATTTGCGAGACAATCAACCGCAGCCCTCCAAGGTTTCCTTAAGCGTAAAGGACGTTATTCTGCCAGTTACCCCGCACCTATCCTGGCGGGACCAAGGGGAGACGCGTTTGGCGCATTCGAAAACCAGTGCAATCGAAGCCGCGTGCGCACGGCACAATCATCGCGCCGATGCGCTGATCGAAATTTTGCATGACGTACAGCACGCGCAAGGCTGTATCGATGACGAGGCCGCACGGGTGATTGCCGACAAACTCAATCTGTCGCGTGCCGACGTCCAGGGCGTGCGCAGTTTTTATACAGATTTCATCGCTGAAGCGCGTCGCAAAACCCCGGTGAAAATTTGCCGCGCCGAGGCCTGCCAGGCCGTTGGAAGCGATAAATTGGCCGCGGCGCTGGAGACGGCCGGTCACGATCTTGAGACTATTTTTTGCCTTGGCAATTGCGCGCTCGGCCCGGCCGTGATGGTGGAGGACCGCCTGATCGGACGCGCCACGGCGGAACGGGTTGCGGCTCAGATGGAGCGCACCAAATGAGCCCGTCCTTGCGCCTCTACCTGCCCGGCGATGCGGCAGCGGTCTCAGTCGGTGCTGATGAAATTGCGGATTGCCTGCACACCGAAGCCAAGAAGCGGGGCCTGAATATCGAGCTCGTACGCACTGGTACGCGCGGCATGCTGTGGCTGGAACCATTGCTGGAAGTCGATATTGGTGGCGAGCGCTACGCCTTCGGACCGATGCTGCCGGAACATGTGCCAGCCCTATTTGATGATGCTTTTTCCAACGCGCATGACTGTGCTCTCGGTCCGTTGGAAGATCTCGACTGGATGCGTGGCCAAACACGCTGGCTGTATCGGCGGTGCGGCCAGACAGATCCACTCAATTTGGATGAGTACAAGGCGAATGGCGGACTGGACGGGCTTACGAAGGCTCTCGCCTCATCGTCCGATGACGTCATCGAGACCGTCACCAAGTCTGGCTTGCGGGGGCGCGGCGGCGCCGGGTTCCCGGCCGGGATCAAATGGAAAACCGCGGCCGGCATCGACGCCGACCAGAAATATATTTGCTGCAATGCCGATGAGGGCGATAGCGGCACCTTCGCCGACCGCATTTTGATGGAAGGCGATCCGTCGTTGATCATTGAGGGCATGGTGATCGCAGGTCTGGCCGTCGGCGCGACGAAGGGCCTGGTCTATATCCGGTCGGAATATCCCGCCGCGATTGCCACGATGAAACGCGCGATCGAGATTTGGCGTGAGGCCGGCCTGCTCGGCGATGATGTGATGGGGTCGGGGCGAAGCTTTGATATGGACGTTCGTCGCGGGGCAGGTTCCTATGTCTGCGGCGAGGAATCCGCCATGCTGGAAAGCCTGGAAGGCAAGCGCGGCCAGGTCCGCGCCAAGCCACCCATCCCGGCCTTTGAAGGCCTGTTTGGCAAGCCGACAATTATCAATAACGTGCTCACACTTGCCAGTGTGCCCGACATATTGGCCAGGGGCGGCGAGGCCTATGCGGCGGTCGGAACGGGTCGCTCCCTCGGTACGCAGGCGTTTCAATTGGCCGGTAATATCAAGTGCGGCGGGCTGATCGAAGCGCCGTTTGGTGTTACATTGCGTGAGTTGATTGAGGATTTTGGAGGCGGCACGCTATCGGGCCGACCGCTTCGAGCCGTACAGGTGGGCGGGCCCTTGGGCGCTTATATTCCGGCCGACCAATTGGACCTCGTAATGGATTACGAGGCGTTTGCCGCGGCCGGTGCGATGCTGGGCCATGGCGGTATCGTGGTATTTGACGATACGGTCGATATGGCGCGCCAGGCGGAATTCGCCATGGAGTTTTGCGTCGAAGAGAGTTGCGGAAAGTGCACGCCGTGCCGGATTGGCTCTGTGCGGGGCGCGGAGACGATCGCCAAAATTCGCAAGGGCGAAAACGTCGGTGACAATATCGCCCTGGTCGAGGATTTGTGCACGACCATGACCGATGGCTCCCTGTGCGCCATGGGCGGTTTGACGCCGATGCCGGTGATGAGCGCGCTCAAATACTTCCGGGAAGACTTTGAAACCAAGACCGCCCCGGCGGCTGAAGAAGTGGCAGGATAAAGACATGACTTCTCGTCACGATCAGGATCACGGCACACCCGCCCGGACCAGCGACACGATGATCACCGTGTCCATTGACGGCCAGAGCGTCACCGTGCCCGAGGGCACATCGGTGATGCGCGCGGCGGCGGATACGGATGCGCGCATTCCCAAATTGTGTGCGACGGACAGTCTGGAATCCTTTGGCTCCTGCCGCATGTGTCTTGTGGAAATTGAGGGACGCCGCGGCACACCCTCTTCCTGCACCACGCCGGTGACCGAGGGCATGGAGGTAACCACCCAATCTCCGCGTCTGGAGAAGCTACGCCGTGGGATCATGGAGTTGTATATCTCCGACCACCCACTCGATTGTCTGACCTGCTCAGCCAATGGTGATTGCGAGCTGCAGGACACGGCTGGCGAAGTGGGCCTGCGCGAGGTGCGATACGGTTTTGACGGAGATTATCATCCCTTCAAGGAGACCGATGACAGCAATCCGTATTTCCAGTTTGACGGCTCCAAATGCATCGTCTGCTCACGCTGTGTGCGCGCTTGCGACGAGGTTCAGGGCACGCTGGCGCTGACCATTGATGGCCGTGGGTTTGCCTCCAAGGTTTCAGCCGGCCTGGACGAAGGATTCCTCAATAGTGAGTGCGTGTCCTGCGGGGCCTGTGTTCAGGCGTGTCCGACCGCCACGCTGATGGAAAAGACCGTGGTTGAGCACGGCTTGCCGCGTCGTGAAGTGAAGACGACCTGCGCCTATTGCGGGGTTGGCTGCTCATTTGTCGCCGAATTGCAGGGCGATGAAGTAGTGCGCATGACGCCGGATCGTGATGGCGGGGCCAATGAGGGTCATTCCTGTGTGAAGGGTCGCTTCTCCTGGGGCTATGCGACGCATACCGACCGTGTGCTCTCACCGATGGTGCGCGACGCGATCACAGATCCCTGGCGCGAAGTCAGCTGGGATGAGGCGATCGGTTTCGCGGCCGACAAATTCAAGGCCATCCAGACCAAGTATGGCAAGCAATCGATCGGGGGCATCACCTCATCGCGCTGTACCAATGAAGAAGTTTATGTCGTCCAGAAAATGATCCGCGCGGCCTTTGGCAATAACAATGTCGATACCTGCGCACGGGTCTGCCATTCGCCGACCGGGTACGGTTTGAGCACGACATTTGGTACATCGGCGGGCACCCAAGACTTCAAATCCGTCGAGAAGACGGATGTGATTATGGTCATCGGTGCCAATCCGACCGATGCGCACCCTGTATTTGCCTCGCGCATGAAGAAACGCCTGCGTGACGGGGCCAAATTGATTGTGGTCGATCCACGCCGGATTGATCTGGTGAAATCTCCACACATCAATGCCCAGCATCATCTGGCACTGCGTCCGGGCACCAATGTGGCGGTGATCAATGCGCTGGCCCACGTGATTGTCACCGAAGGTCTGGCGGCATCTGATTTCGTGGCGGAGCGCTGCGAGGATGAGAGTTATCAGCGCTGGGCGACATTTGTCTCCGACCCGTCCAATTCTCCCGAGACGCTGGAAGAGACGACCGGTGTCGCTGCCGACGAATTGCGCAAGGCGGCGCGCCTGTTTGCGACCGGCGGCAATGGTGCGATCTATTATGGGCTCGGCGTGACCGAGCACTCGCAGGGCTCATCCATGGTGATGGGCATTGCCAATCTGGCGATGGTGACCGGCAATATCGGTCGCGATGGCGTGGGCGTGAACCCATTGCGTGGTCAGAATAATGTCCAGGGGGCCTGCGATATGGGCTCCTTCCCGCATGAATTCCCGGGCTATCGTCACGTCTCCGATGATGCAACGCGCAATCTGTTCTCGGAAAATTGGGGCCTGAACCTGTCTGCCGAACCGGGATTGCGAATCCCCAACATGTTCTCGGCCGCGGTCGACGGGTCCTTCCGTGGCATGTTCGTGCAAGGCGAGGACATCGCCCAATCCGATCCAGACAGTCACCATGTTGAGGCCGCCCTGCGCTCGCTGGACTGCCTGATTGTGCAGGATCTCTTCCTCAATGAAACCGCAGCCTTCGCCCATGTCTTCTTCCCGGGCACCTCCTTCCTGGAGAAGGACGGTACCTTCATCAATGCCGAGCGACGCATCAATCGCGTGCGCCCTGCCATGCCTGCCAAGCAGGGATTGCAGGAATGGGAAATCGTCTGCCAACTGGCCGGCGCGATGGGCTATGACATGCCCTATGAAAATGCTGCCCAGATTATGGATGAGATCGCCGAACTGACACCCACATTTGCCGGTGTCAGCTTTGCCCGTCTTGATGCGGGCGAGAGCCTGCAATGGCCGTGTAATGAGAAGGCACCAAACGGGACGCCGATCATGCATGTCGATGGCTTTGTCCGCGGCAAGGGCCAGTTCATGCTGACCCAGTATATCCCGACCGAAGAGCGCTCGACGCGCCGCTTCCCGCTCTTGCTCACAACCGGCCGCATTCTCAGCCAGTACAATGTGGGAGCCCAGACACGGCGCACCGAGAATTCGATCTGGCATGATGAAGATGTGCTGGAAATGCACCCGACTGATGCCGAAATGCGCGGTGTTAAAACCGGTGATATGGTGTCGATGGGCAGTCGCAAGGGTAATATCACCGTGCGTGCACTGGTCACTGACCGGGTGCCGCCAGGCATCGTCTATACGACATTCCACCACCCGGAATCCGGAGCCAATGTGGTGACGACCGAGCTGTCGGACTGGGCGACCAACTGCCCGGAATACAAGGTTACGGCTGTCCAAATTTCGCCGTCCAACATGCCGTCGGACTGGCAAAAAGAACGCAATCAGCGTGTCAGCGACACCACGCGTATTCAAGCGCCAAACCCGGTTCCTGCGGAGTAGACGAATTTTGGCACACCCCCCCTATCGTTCGGCGCGAAATGTTGCGATCCGCCCCGCATCAGCGGGCGGTCGCGATCATTGGGGCATTGCCGAAGAAGTGCCGGTGGAAATTGGGTTCAACGGCAAGGCCTGGGCCGTGATGCTGGCCACGCCGAACGATCTGGAAAATCTTGCCGTGGGTCTGGCCCTGACCGAGGGCGCAATTCGTTCGGGCTTGGAAATCGATGGCGTCGACATCAAGACCTATCCCGAGGGGATAACAGCCGATATTCGCATTGCCGAAGATCGTCTGGACACCGACCGTATCTCGCGCCGCGGGCTGGACGGCCGTACCGGTTGCGGCCTTTGCGGTATTGAAACCCTGGCCGATTTGCATAAGCCGGTTGAGGGCCAAACTGCCAAGCGAACCATTCCACCCGCTGCGATCGCACAGGCGTTTGAGGCCCTGCCCGGGCACCAAACGCTCAATCGCGAAACCCGCACAGTCCATGCAGCCGCTTGGTGCGATGTGGATGGCAAGCTGATTTGCGTTCGCGAGGATGTGGGCCGTCACAATGCCTTGGACAAATTGGCGGGGGCCCTGCTGCGCGACGGTGAATTGGCAGCGCCCGGCTTTGTGATTTTATCGAGCCGCTGCAGTTTTGAACTTGTCTTCAAGGCCGCCCGCCTTAACGCCTCGGCCCTGGCGAGCCTTTCGGCTCCGACGGGGCGCGCGCTTGATTTAGCGACCGCACTAAAGCTGGAACTGGCCACCCGCGACCTTGATGGCGGCATCATTTATTTCGACCCGGAGTCCACTCATGGATAACGATACGCTGCGCCGTATGGCCAATCAGATCGCCGATTTTTACGGCCCCTATTCCGATGAGGAAGCCGTGGACGGCATCGCTGTTCACATCGCCAAATTCTGGGAACCGCGCATGCGTGAAGCCCTGCAGGCCGCATTTTCCGACACGCCCGACATATTCAAACCTCGGGTGGCCAAGGCCATAGAACGCCTCAAGGCATAATTCCAATTATCCGATATTCACAGCCCAATCAGGAAGCCCATTATGAAAACTGATATCGAGATCGCACGCGCGGCCACCATGAAGCCCATTGCTGAAGTGGCGACCCGCCTCGACATTCCCGCTGACGCGCTGGCGCAGTATGGCAATGACAAGGCGAAACTGACGCCGGAATTTATCGCCAGTCAGAAGGGCAAGACAGACGGCAAGCTGATCCTTGTCACCGCGGTCAATCCGACCCCGGCTGGTGAAGGTAAAACGACGACCACTGTGGGTCTGGGCGACGCGCTCAACAAAATCGGCAAGAAGGCCGCGATCTGCATCCGCGAGCCCTCCCTGGGTCCCTGCTTTGGTATGAAGGGAGGCGCGGCTGGTGGCGGCTTTGCCCAAGTGGTACCGATGGAAGACATCAATCTTCATTTCACCGGTGATTTTCATGCCATCACCTCGGCGCACAGCCTGCTGTCGGCCATGATCGACAATCACATCTATTGGGGCAATGCGCTGGAGATTGACCAGCGCCGCGTCGTCTGGAAACGCGTTGTCGATATGAATGATCGTGCCCTGCGCCAGATCGTCGGGTCGCTGGGTGGTGTGGCGAATGGCTTCCCGGCTGAGTCCGGCTTCGACATCACAGTGGCGTCTGAAATCATGGCAATCCTGTGCCTGGCAAACGACCTTGAAGATTTGCAAGAGCGACTCGGCAATATCATCGTCGCCTATCGCCGCGACAAGACCGCGGTGACCTGTCGTGACATCAAGGCGGACGGAGCCATGACCGTACTGCTGAAAACCGCGATGCAGCCTAATCTGGTTCAGACGCTGGAAAATAACCCGGCCTTTATCCATGGCGGCCCGTTCGCCAATATCGCGCATGGCTGCAACTCGGTCGTCGCGACAAAAACCGCGCTGAAGCTGGCTGATTACGTGGTGACCGAAGCGGGGTTTGGGGCTGATCTGGGCGCCGAGAAATTCTTCGATATCAAATGTCGCAAGGCGGGCCTGGCACCAGAAGCCGTCGTCATCGTCGCGACAATTCGAGCCTTGAAGATGAATGGCGGCGTAGAACGCAAGGAGCTGGATGCTGAGAACCTTGAGGCCGTCACCAAGGGCTGCGCCAATCTGGGCCGCCACATTGAAAATATCCGCAAATTTGGCGTGCCGGCCGTCGTGGCGATCAATCACTTTACCACCGATACGGATGCCGAGGTGGAGATTGTCCGGGCCTATGCAGAGAGCATGGGCAGTGAGGCCATTACCTGTCGCCATTGGGCCGATGGCTCGGCTGGCACGACAGACCTTGCTGAACGGGTGGTCGACATTATTGACGGCGGCGTGGCGCAGTTTGCGCCGCTCTATCGCGATGAATTGTCTTTGTTTGAAAAAATCGAAAGCGTCGCCAAGAACATCTATCGCGCGGATGAGGTGCTGGCTGACAAGAAAATTCGTGACCAGCTCAAGCAGTGGGAGGCTGACGGGTTCGGCCATTTGCCAGTCTGTATGGCCAAGACACAATACAGCTTCTCGACCGACCCGAATTTACGCGGCGCGCCGATTGGGCACTCACTGCCCGTTCGCGAAGTTCGCCTCTCGGCGGGTGCCGGCTTCATTGTCGTGGTTTGCGGACAGATCATGACGATGCCCGGCCTGCCGCGCGTTCCGTCTGCCGAGGCCATCGGCCTGGGAGATAACGGCGAAGTGGTTGGACTATTCTAGCTATAACGCCGGGCATGACAGACAAAAAAGGGCGCGTTCGACGGGCCCTTTTTTTTTCGAGATGCTACTGTCTGTTGGGATCGGATTTTTTTATGAGAGCGAGGCAGAAGTAACCGCTAAGATACAATGGCTTACGATATTGCCTTGCCGGGCATATTTGTTCCATTATGAAACTCGGAAAGCCAACTCATTTGGGGAATTGGCGATAGGTCGCGGGCGGCATAATGAATTGGGCGACCAAGGTTTCAGCACTGCGCAATCGACTTCGGTTGAAGCAAGGCGCATTTGCCGACTTGATCGGGTCGAGCCAGACCTATGTCTCGCGACTTGAGGCGGGCAAAATTTCTCCATCTCCGGGGATCGCTCAGGCGATTGATCGACTTGTCGCCAATCCTCGCACACGCACCGTGTTCGATGATTTTGTCTCGACCGTACGACACAGCCCGCATTGCTCGATTTTGGTGGATCTCACCAAAACAGATGCGCTGATCCGTGCGGCCAGCCGTCGGGCAAATGATCTCTTCCCAGATGGCAAAAAATTGAGCCAGGCTCGCCATATGACCTCCATGAAGGCAGACATAGCGGCGCTGCTCGACGCCGGTATCGCGGAAGGTCTGGTCGCTTGCGGCGAAGCCCTATGGCTCGACAAGCGTGGACCAGACCGGCATTGGCGACTGACCTATGTCCCGGTTCGCGATGAGGCCAATAGCTGGTATTTACATACTATGCTTCAAGAAATTAGTGCGCGCGACTATCAAGATCAACTCGAGACGACCGGCCGAGACATTCAGATTACACGGGTCAAACCCGACGCATCCTAGCGATAGCGTTTTTGCAAACTGGCCAATGCCGCTCTACCAGGATTCAACGTGTCGAACGGCAATTTGTTGAGCGGCGTGTCGGGCAATGCATTGGCATCGTGCATTTCGGCCATGTCTTCATTGAGATAGAGCAAACCGGTGCGGATGGCAGCTTCGTCGGACGGGTTCATGAGTGTCTCAATCGCCTGACCGCGATCACGCGGATCGTAATCATCGCCCGTCTTGCGCAGGCGTAACATGCCTCCATCGTGCAGGGTCACATCCATGACTCCATCCTTGGAATAATCACCTGTGATCTCGTCGGCATGCGCGACAAAATCAGCGTGGATCATTGGATGATAGTATTTGAAAGTGTGGGCGTAGCTTTTGGTCGAGCCCTTGTGGTCATTGAAGGTCACGCAGGGCGAGATGACGTCGATGACGGCAAAACCCTTGTGCATCAGACCGGCCTGGATCAAAGGCACAAGCTGCGATTTATCGCCTGAAAATGCGCGCCCGACAAAGCCCGCACCGAGGGTCAGGGCCTGTACGCATGGATCGATAGGTGGTTGCTCATTGACGATGCCGCGTTTGGACTTGGTGCCAATGTCGGCGGCGGCGGAAAACTGCCCCTTGGTGAGACCATATACGCCATTATTTTCGATAATATACAGCATGTTGAGATTGCGGCGCATGGCGTGGGCAAATTGCCCAAAACCGATGGAGAGCGAGTCTCCGTCGCCGGAAATGCCGATATAGTGCAGATCGCCATTCACGGCGTTGGCGCCGGTCGCGACCGATGGCATGCGACCGTGGACGCAATTAATGCCCGAGGACTGCCCCATGAAGTATGCGGTGGTTTTGGACGAGCAACCAATGCCGGACACCTTGGCAGCGCTCTCCGGTGCGAGTGAAAGCTCCCAGAAGGCCTGGACCAGGGCGGCGGTGACCGAATCGTGGCCACACCCGGCGCAGAGGGTCGACATGCCGCCCTCATAATCGCGAATGGTCAGACCCAGCTTGTTCTTTTTAAGATGCTTGTCGATCAGGGGTTTAGACATCGAGGTCATGTTAAGCCTCCTCCATCTCGAGATGGGTCAGAAGACCCTTGACGACAAAACTCGGATTGGCGGCCATGCCACCATAATCGAGCACGGGTATCAGCTTGGTCTTGTCGACCGAAGTCTCGTTGATCAGCAAGGATCGCAATTGCGCATCACGGTTTTGCTCGACCACGAAGACGGTCTGGTGGCTTTCCATAAAGGCCTCAACTTCGGCATTGAATGGAAAACCGCGCACCCGCATGTAATTGGCATGGACGCCGTGATTGGCCAGACGGTCGAGCGCCTCGCGCACAGCCCCATCGCAACCACCGGAGGAAATGATCCCCAGCGCGGTTTGTGTATTGGATTCGCTGATAACCGGTCCGGGCACAGCATCAGCGGCGCTTTCCCATTTGCGGGTCAGCCGGTCGACGACTTCCTGGTACTCATCCGCGTCTTCGGTATAGGCACCCTTCCAATTGTGGCCGGAGCCCCGGGTAAAATAGGCGCCTTTTGGATGCTCGCCGGGAATGGTGCGATAAGTGATGCCATCACCATCAACGTCTTCATAGCGATAGAATTTGTCGATTTTGTCCAAATCTGCGGCATGTAAAACCTTGCCGCGATCTGGAACATAGCTTTCGTCCCATTCCAGCTCGGGCGTCATCCACTCATTCATACCGATATCCAGATCGGTCATGAAGAAGACCGGTGTCTGGAAGCGTTCGGCAATATCGAAGGCGTTGATCGCCATTTCGAAACATTCCTGAGGATTGGCCGGAAAAAGCAGGATGTGCTTGGTATCGCCATGGCTGGCATAGGCGGCCAGGGTCAGATCACATTGCTGGGTCCGCGTCGGCAGGCCAGTGGATGGGCCAGAACGCTGCACGTCAAACAAGACCAGCGGCACTTCGGAATAATAGGCGAAGCCAATAAACTCGCTCATCAACGAAATGCCGGGGCCGGATGTTGGCGTGAAGGCGCGCGCGCCATTCCAGCTGGCACCCAGCACCATGCCGACGGCCGACAATTCGTCCTCGGCTTGAAGGATGCAAAAATTCTGGTCGCCGGTTTCCTGGTCAACACGGAATTTGTCGCAAAACATCTTGAAGGCGTCCATCAGCGAGGTAGACGGCGTGATCGGATACCAGGCTCCGAACGTCGCACCGGCATAGACACAGCCCAACGCCGCGGCAGTATTGCCATCAATCAGGATGTTACCGGCTGTCTTGTCCATCGCCTCGACGCGGACAGTTAGCGGTTCTGGATATTGCTCGGCTGCATAATCCAGCCCCAGCGCGATCGCTTTCATATTGGCATCGATCAAATGCGGTTTTGCACCGAACATTTCCTCGACCATGCCTCGAATTACGTCCACATCAATGCCGATCAAGTGCGCGACAGCGCCGACATAGGCCATATTCTTCATCAGAACGCGGGTGCGAGCATTATCGAAGTGTTCGTTGCACAATCGCGCTAATGGCACACCGATCGCGGTGACATCCTCGCGGTCGTGCATTTGCGGGCGCGGCCAGGTGGAATCATACAAAATATAGCCGCCAGGAGAGACGCTGGCCAAATCACGGGCATAGGTGTCGGCATTCATGGCGACAACGAAATCGGTGTCGTCGCAGCGCGCTGTATACGCGTCCTTCGTCACGCGGATTTCATACCAAGTGGGCAGACCCTGAATATTGGACGGGAAGAGGTTCTTGCCGACCACCGGAATGCCCATGCGGAAAATGGCCTTCATCACCAGGCCATTGGCACTGGCCGAACCGGTGCCGTTTACATTGGCAATCTTGAGGACAAAATCATTGATACGAGTGTCGGTCATGGGCGAAGCGAGATCCTTCATTCGGCCGCTACCGGGTTGGCGGTCTCACGGTCATCACTGGTGACGTGAGGAATAAATATGGTGGCATCCTGCATGTCCCAGGCGGCCGTCGGGCAACGCTCGGCGCAGAGACCACAATGCAGGCAAAGATCTTCGTCCTTCACCATGACGCGCCCGGTATCGGGCAGAGGGGCGGAGACGTAGAGCGCTTGATCTGTGTTGGTTGATGGCAGCTTCAGGCGTGTACGCAGATCGGCTTCCTCGCCATTGTCGGTCATGGTCAGACAATCAACGGGGCAGATGTCGATACAGGCATCACACTCCTTGCAGAGTGGTGCTTCGAAAACGGTCTGAACATCGCAATTGAGACAGCGTTGAACTTCCGTCGCCATCTGCTCGGCGGAGAAGCCCAGCTCAACCTCCGTCTTGAGATCTTTGAAGCGATTGACCAGCTCGACGGTTTCCATGTCGCGACGCTGTGAGGCGTCAAATGCGTTGGAATATCTCCACTCATTGACGCCCATTTTGGCGGATTGCAGATTGACCCCGCGCGCTGGGCGATCCGCCACGGACTGGCCCTCGCAATGCTTGTGGATCGAGATCGCGGTCTGGTGACCATGCTCAACGGCCCAGATGATATTCTTGGGACCAAAGGCCGCGTCGCCACCAAAGAAAACTTGCGGCAGTGAGGATTGATGTGTGGTCTCGTCGACGACGGGCATGTCCCATTTGCCAAACTCGATACCCATATCGCGTTCGATCCAGGGGAAGGAATTTTCCTGACCAATGGCCAGGATCACATCATCACACGGGATAATGGTGGTGCCGGCATTGCGCGTGTCGGTGATGTTTCCGGCCTCATCGAGATCGTATTCCATCAGTTCGAATTCCATGCCGACCAGCTTGCCGCCTTCAAGGACAAAGCGCTTGGGCGAATGGTTGACGAGGATTTCGATATTTTCGTCTTCCGCATCCTCAAGTTCCCAGGGGGAGGCCTTGAAAAAATTGCGTGGCTTGCGCGCCATCACCTTCACATCGGTGGAACCGAGGCGCAGGGAGGAGCGACAGCAATCCATGGCGGTATTACCAACACCAATGATCAGCACTTTCTCGCCGATTTTGTCGATATGCTCGAAGGCAACGCTTTCCAGCCAGTCGATACCGATATGGATATTGGCATCGGCCTCTTCGCGGCCTTCCAGATTTAGATCCTTGCCCTTGGGTGCACCGGACCCGACGAAAACCGCATCATAGCCCTCATCGACCAGCGCCTTGAGGCTGTCGATACGGTGATTGGTCTTCAACTCGACACCCATGTCGAGGATGTAGTCGATTTCTTCATCGAGCACTTCTTCGGGCAGGCGGAAGGACGGGATGTTGGAGATCATAAGGCCGCCGGGGCGGTGCATGGCTTCAAAGATGGTGCATTCATAGCCCAGAGGAGCCAGGTCATTGGCAACGGTCAGCGAGGCCGGGCCAGCCCCGATCAGCGCAATTTTGCGACCGTTTGTGGTCTCCGGTTTCTGCGAAATCAGATCTTTGACTTCGTCGCGATGGTCGGCGGCAACACGCTTGAGACGGCAAATCGCGACCGGCTCGTCCTCCACCCGGGTACGGCGACAGGCGGGCTCGCACGGACGATCGCAGACGCGCCCGAGAATGCCCGGGAACACATTGCTGCGCCGGTTGAGCATATAGGCGTCGGTATAACGACCCTGGGCAATCAGACGGATATATTCGGGGACTGGCGTGTGAGCCGGGCAGGCCCATTGGCAATCGACGACCTTGTGGAAATAGTCCGGGTCGTTTGTATCGGTTGGCTTCATGCTTCCCCCATGTGCCGGCACCCTGGCTGGGTGGATGCCGGGCATAATGTCTGCCCCTCCGCGACGTGTCTCGCGGGTCAGCTAACTACTCACACTGTTGGAGGCCTGCTGGTCAAGTTGATTTGAGGGTGAATTTCAGTGCGCATGGCAGCGATCACAACCCGTCGCGGTCAAAACTGCGAAACCGACGAGGGTTCGCGCACTCCCATTTC
>JAQXCQ010000151.1 GCA_029251785.1 Maricaulis sp.
GAATGGCAAACTCTTCGCGACGGCGAATTGGCGCTGCCGGACGCCGAGATCGAGCGCATCCGCGCCTTCTTCACCACGCCATCCATCGAACACGCCTCACCGCTGCCCGAAGCCGGCGGCAAAGCTTTCCAGGCCTGGGTGAAGCAGAACATTCGCGCCCACAAGGTGGATGGGCTGAGCAGTGTCGTCATCTCCTTGAAGCCAATCGGCGGAACGCCGGGCGATGCGACCACCGAACAAATGGACATTGTCGCCCTGCTGACGCGTCAATTTGGCTTTGATGAAGTGCGGGTTTCCCCGGACCAGAATCTGATCCTGCCGCATGTGCGCAATGAAGATTTGCACGCGGTCTGGAAAGCCCTGGTGGACGCCAAGCTGGCCACGGCCAATGCGGGTCTGGCCACCGACATCGTCGCCTGTCCCGGCCTGGACTATTGCAATCTGGCCAATGCCCGCGCCATCCCGGTGGCGCAGGCGATCAGCGAACATCTCGAAACCGAGGGACTGAGTGCCGCCGCCGGTGATGTGACGATCAAGATTTCCGGCTGCATCAATGCCTGTGGGCATCACCATGTCGCCGCCATTGGCGTGCTCGGCGTGGATAAGCGCGGCGAGGAATTTTATCAGATCACGCTGGGCGGTGCGTTTGGCGTGGATGCCGCGGTTGGCCAAATCGTCGGCAAGGGTCTGGCGGGCGAGGATGTGCCCGCTGCCATTGGCCGTGTGCTCCAGACCTATGTGGAAATTCGTGACGACAATGAGCGCTTTATCGAGACGCTGCGGCGGGTCGGTGTGAGCCATTTCAAGGAGTCGATCTATGCTTGATACAGCAATAGAAACCCTGTCCGGCCATACACTCGGTCACACGGCGAGCACAGATCCGCAGGCGGCGCAATTAGCGTCCGGCGGCGGACACATTGTCGAACTGAGTGGCGATGCCGACTGGCGCGATGTGGCCAATGATGTGCGCGATGCGATCCAGGTCGATGTGCGTTTTGGCAAGTTCAGTGATGGCCGTGGCTTCACGCTCGCGACGCAGTTGCGTACGCGTCTGGGGTATAATGGGCGGCTGCGGGCCGTCGGCGATCTGATCCCGGACCAGGCGCAATTTCTCAGACGCGTTGGCTTTGACGCGATCTCTCCAGACCGGACCGATCTTGAAGCAGACTGGACACGGGCTCTGGACCGGTTCTCGGTTGTCTATCAACCGGCCAATGACCATGCGCCGGTGGCACGAGAGCAGGCGATCTCCCAAACACCGATCGTCAGCGAACTGAATGCGCGCTATCGCGAGAGCGATGCGATGTCGATCCTGACTGATGCGATCACAAATACCTGGAAAGGCAAAATCGCCGTCCTGTCATCGTTTGGTGCCGAGACAGCCGTGGGTCTGCACATGATTTCGCGGATCGATTCATCCACCCCGGTGCTGTTTCTCGATACCGGGCGACACTTTGCCCAGACCGAGCAGTATCAGCGCCAGCTCAGCGAGCAACTCGGCCTGTCGAATGTGCGCCTGATCCAGCCGGACGCCATCGAGGCGGCCCGGGAGGATGCGGACAGCAAGCTCTGGAAAACCGATCCAGATGCGTGCTGCGCGCTGCGCAAGGTTCGCCCGCTGAACAATGTGCTGGGTGAATATGACGCGCTGATCACCGGCCGCAAACAGATGCATGGCGGCACGCGTGTCTCGCTCCCCGTGGTGGAAACGATTAATGCGCGTATCCGGGTCAACCCGCTGGCCGCCTGGTCGCAAGCCGAAATCGAAAATTATTTCGATCATTACGATCTACCGCGCCATCCGCTCAGCGAAATGGGTTATAGCTCTATTGGCTGCTGGACCTGTACAAGACCGGCGACAGACGCCACATCGGTTCGCTCGGGCCGCTGGGTTGGGCAAGAGAAGACGGAATGTGGCATTCACGCGCCGCTCGAAGCCGAACACTAAAGCAGACTAACGGAACAGACTGATGAGAAAGATTGATGGGATGTGACTTTCATCGTGAGCCATTCACACACACTCGACCTGATCGGGAACACACCGCTTATCCGCCTCGACGCTGCGTCGGAGGCAACGGGTTGTGAAATCCTCGGCAAAGCAGAGTTTCTAAACCCCGGCGGATCGATCAAGGACCGAACCGCACTCAATCTGGTGCGCGCCGCCGAGGCCGATGGAAGCCTGCAACCACACGGAACGATCGTGGAAGGCACGGCGGGCAATACCGGTATCGGTCTGGCGCTGGTGGGTGCAGCTTTGGGTTATGAGGTGATCATTGTGATGCCGCGGACGCAGAGCCAGCAGAAGAAAGACGCGATCCGAGCGGGTGGCGCGCGTCTGATCGAGGTGGATGCGGCGCCGTTTTCCAGTCCCAATCATTTTGTCCACCATTCGCGTCGCCTGGCCGAGGAGATTAATGCCTCCAATCCCTATGGCGCGATCTGGGCCAACCAGTTTGACAATACCGCCAATCGCGATGCCCACGCCAAGACGACGGGTCCGGAAATCTGGGAACAGACAGACGGCAATGTTGACGGCTTCATCTGCGCCGTTGGCTCCGGCGGCACGCTGGCCGGTACGGCAGAATTCCTGCGCGCAGTGAAAGCCGACATCGCCATTGGTGTCGCCGACCCGGCGGGTGCCGCCTTGCATAATTATTTTACCAAGGGCGAATTGAAGGGCGAAGGCTCCTCGATCACTGAGGGGATCGGCGTCAATCGCATTACCGGCAATCTGGAAGGGCTTGAGGTCGACCATTCCTATCGGATTGAGGACGCGGAAATGTTGCTCATTCTGTATGATCTGGTGAAGCATGAGGGGCTGTCCCTGGGCGGTTCATCCGGCATAAATATCGCCGGCGCGATCCGTCTGGCCCGCGATTTGGGGCCGGGGCATACCATCGTCACCGTCCTTGCGGACTCTGGCTCGCGCTATGCCGCCAAACTGTTCAATCCGGAGTTTCTCGCCGGTCGGGGCTTGCCCGTTCCGCCGTGGACGGTTACCGAAGCCCCGCGCGTGACAGCCTGAAGCCTGTTACCCATTCCAAGATCGAGTTGATGGACATGACGATGACTGCTGCCACAAACACCACCACGCCGCTGAAAAATGCCGTGTCCAAGAAGCCCGGCCCCTACACGGTCGAAACCGTGCTGTCGGTGAAGCATTATACCGACAGTCTGTTCCATTTCCGGATTACGCGGCCGGACGCGTTTCGTTTCCGCTCGGGCGAATTCATCATGATCGGCCTCCTCAAGGATGACGGCAAGCCGCTGCTGCGCGCCTATTCGATTGCCAGCCCGTTCTGGGATGAGGCCCTGGATTTTTATTCGATCAAGGTCGATGACGGCCCGCTCACCTCACGCCTCCAGAACATCCAGGAAGGCGATGAAATCCTGCTGGGCCGGAAGCCCGTCGGCACTTTGGTGCTCGATGCGCTCACTCCCGGCAAGCGCCTGTACATGATCTCCACCGGCACCGGCATCGCACCCTTTGCCGCGCTGATCCGCGATCCGGACACGTATGAGAAATTTGAACAGGTCATCCTCACCCATACTTGCCGCCATGCCGAGGAATTGGTTTATGGCGAAGAATTGGTTGCGGCGACCAAGGACGACGAGCTGATCGGCGATCTGGCCCGCGAAAAGCTGATCCACTTCACCTCCGTCACGCGTGAAGACGGCCCGGTCAAAGGCCGCGTCACGACAATGATCGAAACCGGTGAGCTCGCCGAACGCCTTGGCATTGAAAAGCTCAATCCGGAAACAGATCGCGTGATGATTTGTGGCTCGGAAGGGTTATTGAAAGACGTGAAAGCGATCTGTGAAGCGCGCGGCTTTGTCGAAGGCTCAAACGCGGCCCCGGCAGACTTTGTCGTCGAGAAGGCGTTTGTCTCGGTTTAGGGGCAGAGAGCTTCCCTGCTCACACCCCATCCGAATTTCACTCTTTCCCCGGATCTATTCCTTTCCCCGGATTTATTCCTTTCCCCGGATTTATTCCGGGGCCTGGCATGCGTTGGCAAGTATGCGCGAAAACTTGGTATCAGCATTCTATTCTGCCCGCCCTCCAGGCCCCGGAACAAGTCCGGGGAAAGGGGGTATGTATTTCGAAAAACCCTATTCTTCTTTCTTCTTACTCCGCGCCATCGATATGCCCAGCAAGCCGTTGACGATGAAGAAGGGCACCAAGAGCCATTTGCTCGCCGTATCGCCGAAATAGTGGTCGGTCACCATCATCGCAAAGGCCCACATTAGGGCGTTGAGGATGACCAGGACGCCATTGCGCATTTGCGGCATTTGCGGATCTTGGGTGAAGTCACCTCCGATACTCTGCTCCGGTGAAGCTTTGCCGCCGACGAGCAGGATAAGCCAGTTCAGGCCCACCAAAACAAACGCCCCCAGACCAATCATCGAAGACAGGAAAATTACGCCACCCGCGGTCGTGGTAAAGGCGACGATGGCTGACGCCAATCCGGCCAACACAAAGACATATCCAGCGAAACGCTCAGCAGCCATGGCCCGGGCCGGGTTCTTGCGGCGCGCACTTATCGGCATGACCGCCTTGGGCAGATAATTGCCGGACACCATCAATATCGCGCCAAACAAGACACCCACGGTGCGCTTGGCGACGTCCGGCTCGATAAAGCCAAACTCCTTGCCCAGGGCGGCCACGACGACGCCACCAAACAGGCCGAGACCCGTGAAAATGGCGAGGGCTTCGCCGATGCTGCTCTTCTTGTTTTGCGTGCTCATGTCTTGTCCTCACTTGTCTGTGTCGGCGTCAATTCCCAGCCAAAGGCGCGGGCAAATCCCAGTAATGCGTCCTCAAGGACGGTCATCTTCAACTGGTAGACCACCGACTTTCCCTGCTTCTCCGACATCACCAGATCAGCCTCCCGCAAAATCGCGAAATGCGCCGACATGGTCGATTTGGAAACGTCAAACTGGTCCGCCAGCTCACCCGCGCTGCGCGGGCCCTGCTTAAGCAATTCCAGTACGCGCCGCCGCGTCGGATCAGAGAGTGCCTTGAATGCTGTGTTCATAATTCGTTATTTAGCCAAACGTCGAATTGTTGTCAAGTGAGAGGTTGTGGGAGGGGCCTAGAATAGGGAGTTGGGGTCGGGGCATCACCCCTTCTTCCCTCTTGGGGAGAAGGACCGCGCGAAGCGCAGGATGAGGGGCCGTGGTTATAGTCCCGGTCGTCCTCATTGCGCGTCACGCCCCCTCACCCGCCCTTCGGGCACCCTCTCCCCAAGAGGGTAGAGGGGGGTTAGCTCCCTATTCCCCTAAATAGATCTGTGTGATCGAGATTGTATCCACCAGCCCATGCGCCAGGATTACCGGCAACAACCAGCGGCCGCCAAGCCAGTAGGTGATGCCCATGACGAGGCCGATGGCGCCGGTCAGTACGATGCCATAGAGGCCCTGATAGCTATGGCCGAGGCCGAACAGGATGGCCTGGGCGATGATGGCGAGGATCATGGCCAGCGTTCCGCCACCGAACAGGGCTTCCAGATTGGTTTGCAGGAAGCCGCGGAACATCATTTCCTCGCCGAAGGCTGCGGTGCCCCAGACGACCAGCAGCATGAATCCGAGGAAGACCGGTAAATTGCCGCGCAGGAAAGCGAAACTGTCTCCGCCGGGATCTTCGACACGCTCGATGAAGCCGGATGTGACCGCCGGTACGACGATCATCGCGACGGCGACAATGGCGGCCATGGTGGCGATCACAAGGACGGGCAATTTCACCCAATCCCAACCCTTTTTTGGTGCGTGCAGTCCCAGCTGGGACCATTTCCCGCCGCTGGCCGCCATTATAATGGTGATGGCGATGATGGACGCGAAGACGGCGATTGGACCGGGAAAATCTATTCCGGCGCTCCGCAGGCCCTCGCGCGTCGTGAGGAAGACAGCGGCAATGAGGGCAATTTCTATAGCCGCCCGCAGCGGTGTTTTCGTCTGTGGCTTGGTACTCATATCAGGTGCAGACATTTCGATCTCCTCGAATCTGCTCACTCCCCCAAGCGCTGACGGGTCTATTCTCCAACGAATGGTCCTTAATGGCCAGACACTTTGACGGGGATTATCGGATCGGACGTCCCGCCTGAAAATACAACCCGCAAAAACCTCACAACCCCCGCTTGACTTCACATAAGGATATCTTTATATCCAAATATGCGCCGATTTGATGATCAGCTTGCGGGCGCGAAATAAATGCGGCTAAAGCGGTTCGAGGCGGCGGGGTATCCTAATACCCCCGGAATACCCTGCTGCCCTCGGCCCATTCGGCGCCCGCATTTGTCCGCAAAAAATAGGACAATGCCGTGACTTATTCCTTGGCTGCCAAAACTTCCGCGACGGGTTCGCCCCGCACGCGCTTCTCCACCCCTTCCAAGCCGCGACTTCGCCCAAACCCCAGATATCGCCAACGCCTTCGGGCGGTTGTGCTGGGCGCCGGCACCGTGAATGGCGGGGTGCTGGACAAGATCGGCGTATTGTCCGAGCGGATCGAGATTGCGGCCATTGTCACCCGGAAATCCCGACAAGGGCATGATCCGCGACAAGCCTGGCTCACAGATATCAATGCGGCCTTTGATACAGGACCAGATGTCGTGATCGAGGCGCTGCCCGATTGCGCCCTGGCGGAACGGGCGCTGAAACTGGCGGCCTCCCGTGGCTGCCACATCATTTCCGCGAATAAGGCGGTACTCGCACGTTGCCCACAACTGGCTGGCGAGGCCGAACGACATGGCGGCAGTTTGCGCTATTCGGCGGCGGTGGCGGGTGGCATTCCGGTGCTGGAAACCCTAACAGATTTGCGCAAACGCGGTGAGGTGATTGCCGGGGTCCGCGGCGTGCTCAATGGCACCAGCAATTATGTCCTCGACCAGATTGAACGCGGCGCCGAGCGCGAGGCGGCGGTCAAGGCCGCGCAGCGCGCCGGCTTTGCCGAGGCAGATCCCAGCGCCGATATTGACGGTCTGGATGCGGCGGCCAAGCTGGTGCTGATTGCGCGCAAGGCCTTTGATCTGGAGCTGGATGTGGACACTATCGGCCGCATTCCATTGTCGGCCCTGCACCCCGGTCAGGCAAAAGCGGCCAGCGGCAACCGCTTGCGCTATCGACAATGCGCCGAACTGAGCCGCCGCAATGGCCGCATCAAGGGCCGGGTGGATTTGCAGGCTCTGGCCAACACTGATGAGCTTACGAAGGCCCGCAATGAAGAAAATATTGTGGTGATCACTTGTGAAAGTGGCTTGCGGGTGCAGCTGCACGGCAAGGGAGCCGGGCGGGTCCCGACGGCCGATGCGATGCTCACTGATATCCGCGATCTGATTGCCTGTGAGATCGGGGCATGAGCGCGGTCAGCGTCCTGTCAAGACCAGACACTTACCAGGATCTATCGGTGGATTTCAGGCTTTCCAGTGGGCAGACCGCAACCGCAACGGGGCGTTTGACCGGTCCCGCCGGCGCGCCGGTTACAATCGTTCTGGGTGGAATATCTGCCGGTGTTTGTGTTCAGGATGACGCGACTCATAAGGGTTGGTGGCGACAGCAAGTCGGGCCCAACAAGGCGCTCGATACGCGGTTCAACCGTGTTTTGTCGTTTGAATTCCTCGATGACCAGGCCCGCAGCCTGCCAACCACAACTGACCAGGCCGATGCGCTTCTGGCACTGGCAGACCGGGCCGGTATTGAAACATTCTCAATTGTCGGCTCGTCCTATGGCGGCATGATCGCGCTGGCGCTGGCCGTTTTGGCGCCCAAACGCGTGAAATCGGCGCTGGTGATCAGCGCGGCGC
The DNA here is from genome assembly GCA_029251785.1 of Maricaulis sp. GTDB lineage: Bacteria > Pseudomonadota > Alphaproteobacteria > Caulobacterales > Maricaulaceae > Maricaulis. The sequence goes on from JAQXCQ010000151.1 coordinate 7,797, forward strand.
ACAAGCCCTCCGCGATGGCGCAGGCCTGGCGCTCAATCCAGCGAGAAACCGTGGAGTTGGCGCTTCGATCTGGTGATGGGGCAGCCGGTCTGGATCTGGCGCGCCGACTGGCGATGACGACGTATCGCACGCCGGGCGAATTGGAAGGGCGCTTCTTCGAGCCGGAGGCGACCAGCCGCGACGCTGCCGGGATCGTGCCTTATCTTCGATCGCGCGGGCACAAATTCATCGAACAGGTGCGGCCGGAGCGTTTTCTTGCCCTATCGCGCTCCTTGGATGCGCACGACGTATCTGCCCGCAAAATCGAATGCAAAGTGACCTATCTGGCGGTTGCCGAGGACCAGCTCGTGCCGATCGAACAAATCGCCGAGGCGGCTTCCCGCACACCGGACAGCAAGCTGACCGTTATTTCCTCACGTTATGGCCATGATGCCTTCCTGAAGGAAAATGAGTTGATTTCTGAAGCTCTGAGCCAATTTATCGAGACTTGAGATGAGCAATACCAAACCCGACCAGAGCACCCGTGCTATCCGCGCCGGGCTCAATACTGACAAGACCTGGAATGCGGTGATCCCGCCAGTCTCCCTGTCGACGGCCTATCGCCGTGAAGATGCCGCGCAGAAGGGTGATTTTGACTATGCCCGCACAGGCAATCCGGGCCGCTCCACGCTGGCTGACGCCATCGCTTCGCTGGAAGGTGCGGCGGGCGCTGTGGTGACGTCGTCGGGCATGGCGGCGATTGATTTGTTGCTGCACGATTTGCCGTTTGGGGCGCGGGTTTTGTGCTCGCACGATGCCTATGGCGGCACGCGTCGGCTGCTCGATGCACGCGGTCAGGGCGGACGGCTGGTCCCGGTTTATGTTGATACCAGCGATCTTGAGGCTGCCTATGATGCGTTGACCGAACCGACGCAATTGCTGCTGATCGAAACGCCGTCCAATCCACGTCTTCGCCTGTCGGATATCCGGGCGTTGAGCGATCTGGCACACGCGGCGGGATGCGAAGTGGCGGTCGACAATACCCTGCCCTCACCGGCCCTGCAGCGACCCATTGAACTGGGCGCAGACTATTCGGTGCAATCGATCACCAAACTGCTCAACGGCCATTCCGACATGGTGGGTGGCGCGGTGTGCGTTGCAGACGAAACCAAGCTGGAACGTTTGATCTGGTGGGCCAATTGCGCCGGTGTTGGCGCGGGCGCATTTGATAGCTATCTCGCCCTGCGCGGCCTGCGCACACTGCCCTTGCGGGCCAAGGCACAGAGCGAAGCGGCGGGCGAGATCGCCCGCTGGCTGGAGGCGGATCCGCGCATTGCCCGCGTCGATTATCCCGGCCTGCCCAGCCATCCTGGCCATCAATTGGCGGCGCGGCAGCAAGACGGGTTTGGGCAGTTGATCTCGTTTGAGCTGGCGGCCGGTGTAGCGCGCGGGCTGGTCACCCGCCTGCGCCTGTTTACGCTGGCCCAATCGCTGGGCGGGGTGGAGAGCCTGACCTGTATTCCAGCGCTGATGACGCATGCCTCGATGAGCCCTGAAGCGCGCAAGGAGGCAGGCGTTAGCGACACGCTGATCCGTCTGTCGGTGGGCCTGGAGGCGGCGGCGGATCTGATTGGCGACCTCGATGCGGCACTGAGCGGAACCGTGGCGAATGTCCCGGCAGATGAATTTGCCGAGGCGTGATGCATTGCCAAAGCACGATGCGTCCCTGTATCTGAGCGAAAGGCCGCCTGCCATCCAGCACCGGTCATGAAGCAAAGGGTATTATTTCGTGGCATCCCCCTTTTTGGTCCTGCTGGACCGTGACGGCACGATCATTGTCGACAAGCCTAATCTGGACACTCCCGACGGGCTGGAACTCCTGCCCAACGCCGTCGACGGCATGAAGGCCCTGTCGGCCGCCGGCGCAATCTTGTGCATCGTCACCAACCAGTCCGGCGTCGGCCGCGGTCATTTCGATCTCGATACGGCCTTCGCCATCAATAATCGCCTTGTCGACATGCTGATCGCCAAAGGCGTCGAGATCGCCCACGTCGCCACCTGCCCGCACGTGCCCGACGACCATTGCAATTGCCGCAAACCGCGTCCGGGTTTGGCGCTCGCCATCGCCGAGGCGACGGGTTTGTCGCTGGAAGAGGCCTGGGTGATTGGCGACAAGCCAAGCGATGTGGAGATGGCCGTGATTATGGGCGGGCGCGGGGTGTTGATTTCGGACGAGGCTGTTGCGGATGTGGCGACGGCGAAGGATCTGGTGGAAGCGGCGGCGATTGTGGCGGCGTCTGAATAATTATCACCGCTTACACACCGTTATGCCTGCGAACGCTGAGACCCAGATTGAACACACCGGCCTCTGCGATCTGGGTACCAGCATTCGCTGGCATGACGTTTCTGGTGTGTGGACGAACGCGATTTATTGGCCGCGACTCTGTCTCCAAATTCGATACCGCAACAGTCCCCAGGCGGTGGCCAGCAACAACCCAAACCAAAAAAACTCACTGTCGAACCGTCCTGTAAACAAAAACAGCGGGAAGACTGTAATCATGTAAGTCCAAACGAAAATATCAATAAAATGCATTGCAAACACTCATCCCTCTTGAACTCCAAATGCCCTCTACCGCCAAACCAACCACCTTTCCCCGGCCTTCGTGCCGGGGCCTACGATTGTTGAAATCTGGCTGTCCGGTAGGCCCCGGAACAAGTCCGGGGAAAGGGACGAGTTCGGGAGAATGTGCTTTAGTCGGATTATTCCGTCGTCCGCACCCGCGCCACAGCCTCGCTCCAGCCACCACGCGCACGCTTCATCACCGCCACATCCCCAGCCGCAGCAAAGCTCCGATCCGCCTGCCAGAGCGCTGCGCCTTGACCGATCCCGTCAATCATCCCGGCACCAATCCCGGCCAAAAACGCCGCACCCCAGGCGGTGGTTTCTGTGTTCACCGGTCGCACGACTTCGATGCCGGTGAAATCTGCCACGCGCTGCAAAAACCGATCATTCTTCGCCATGCCGCCATCGACTTTCAGCGACCCGGCTGACACGCCATCCCGCGCCATCGCATCCAGCAAATCACAGGTCTGATGCACGGTCGAATCGATCGCCGCCTGGGCAATTTCCGCTCGCCCAGCGCCGCGTGTCAGCCCAACAATCGCCGCTCGGGCATCGGCGTCCCAGTACGGCGCGCCCAGGCCGGTGAAGGCGGGGACCAGATAGACATCACTGTCCGGGTCGGCGGAATTGGCCAGGGCTTCGATCTCGGAGGCGTGGGTGATCAGGCCGAGGCCGTCGCGGAGCCACTGGATGGTGGAGCCGGCGGACAACACGGAACCTTCAAGGGCATAGGTCGTTTCGCCATCAATACGACAGGCGATGGTGGAGAGGAGCTGGTTGGACGAGCGTGCGACCTTGGTGCCAGTATTGAGCATCATGAAGGCACCGGTGCCGAAGGTGGATTTGAGATCACCCTTGGCAAAGCAGGCCTGGCCGATGGAGGCCGATTGTTGGTCGCCGGCGACACCGGTGATCGGCATGGCGCGGCCCAGCACGGCTTCGCTTGCGGTGCCATAATCGCCGGCGCAATCGCGGACGTCGGGCAGCAAGGCGGCAGGGACTTTGAACAGGTCGAGCAGGCCCTGGTCCCATTGCCCGGCGACGATGTCGTAGAGCGAGGTGCGGCTGGCATTGGTGGCGTCTGTGGCGTGGACGGCGCCGCCGGTGAGGCGCCAGATCAACCAAGTATCGACGGTGCCGAAGGCGAGTTCGCCCGCTTCGGCGCGGGCGCGGGCTCCGTCTACATGGTCGAGGATCCAGGCGATTTTGGTGGCCGAGAAATACGGGTCCAGCACCAGGCCGGTCTTGTCGGACACGGTGTCGGCATGACCGGCTTCGCGCAGACTGGCGCAAGTGTCGGCGGTGCGGCGATCTTGCCAAACGATGGCATTGTGGATCGGGGCGGAGGTTTTGCGGTCCCAGACAATGGTGGTTTCGCGCTGATTGGTGATGCCAATCGCCTCGGCGCGCCAGCCCTGCGCTTCGGCTTTCTTCATCGCCTCGCGGGCGGTGGTGAGGACCGTAGCCCAGATCACTTCGGGGTCGTGCTCGACCCAGCCGGCATGAGGATAGATTTGCGGAAACTCACGCTG
>JAQXCQ010000165.1 GCA_029251785.1 Maricaulis sp.
ATCGTCGACACCTATGGCGGCGCAGCCCCACACGGTGGTGGCGCATTCTCCGGTAAAGATCCGACAAAGGTTGACCGTTCAGCCGCTTATGTTTCGCGCTGGCTCGCAAAGAACGTGGTCGCCGCTGGCCTCGCCAAGCGTTGCACCATTCAGCTCGCCTATGCGATCGGCGTCGCCAAGCCCTTGTCGCTCTATGTCGACCTGCACGGCACCGGCCATGTTGAAGAAGCCAAACTCGAAGACACATTGATGCAGGTCGCTGATTTGTCACCACGCGGCATCCGCGATCGCCTGCAGCTTTGTCGCCCGATCTATGCCCGCTCGGCGGCCTATGGCCACTTTGGCCGCACGCCCGACGATGAGGGCGGCTTCTCCTGGGAGAAGACCGATCTCGTTGACGAGCTCAAATCTATCGCCTGACGTTTTTAAGCGACCCATTCTATCTCACCGGCCTTGTCCAGGGCCGGTCCACACCATTTCTATAAAAAGGACCTGATGGTCATGACGCAATTTTCTGCGGAACTCCCCCACGTCGTCAAAGATCTTTCTCTCGCCAATTGGGGCCGGACAGAGCTCGATATAGCTGAGATCGAAATGCCGGGCCTAATGGCACTGCGTGACGAATACAAAGACAGCCAGCCTCTCAAGGGCGCGCGCATCGCCGGCTCTCTTCACATGACCATCCAGACGGCTGTTCTGATTGAGACCCTCACGGCACTCGGCGCTGAAGTCCGTTGGGCGTCGTGCAACATTTTCTCAACCCAGGATCAGGCCGCGGCCGCCATCGCTGAAACCGGCGTGCCGGTGTTTGCGATCAAGGGTGAAACCCTTGAAGAATACTGGGACTATGCCGACGCAATCTTCCATTGGGGCAATGGCGAAACCGCTAATATGATCCTCGACGATGGCGGCGATGCAACGATGTATTTGATCCTCGGCGAAAAAGCCGAAGCCGATCCGTCTCTTCTCAACCACCCCGGCTCCGAAGAAGAGACTGCCCTGTTCGCGCAGATCAAAAAGCGCATGACCGCCACACCAGGCTGGTTCGCCAAGGCCCGGGCCGCGATCCAGGGCGTCTCCGAAGAGACCACCACCGGCGTCATGCGTCTCTACCAAATGCACAAGCGCGGGGAGCTTCCTTTCCCGGCGATCAACGTCAATGACTGTGTCACCAAGTCCAAATTCGACAACCGCTATGGTTGCCGTGAAAGCCTAGTCGACGCGATCCGTCGCGGTACAGACGTGATGATGTCCGGCAAGACCGCTCTGGTCTTTGGCTATGGCGATGTCGGCAAAGGCTCCGCTGAATCACTCGCCGGTGCGGGTGCTCGCGTCTTCGTCACCGAAATTGACCCGATCTGCGCCCTTCAGGCCTGCATGGATGGCTTCACCGTCGTGCGCGCTGAAGACGTCATCTCAGACATCGATATCTTCGTCACCGCAACCGGCAATAAGGACATCCTGACTGTCGACCATATGCGCAAAATGAAGAATATGGCCATCGTTTGTAATATTGGCCATTTCGACAATGAAATTCAGGTCGAAGCCCTGCAAAACTTCAACTGGACCAATGTGAAGCCACAGGTCGATCTGGTTGAATTCCCGGAAGGTCACAAGATCATCCTTCTCTCCGAAGGCCGTCTGGTAAACTTGGGCAACGCCACCGGCCATCCAAGCTTTGTAATGTCAGCCAGCTTCACCAATCAGACGCTGGCCCAGATCGAACTTTGGACAAAGGGCGACGACTACAAAAACGAAGTCTACATCCTGCCAAAGCATCTCGATGAAAAAGTCGCGGCCTTGCACCTTGAAAAGCTCGGCGCCAAACTCACCGTACTGTCCCAGGACCAGGCCGATTATATCGACGTGCCACGTCACGGACCGTTCAAGGCCGACCATTACCGCTACTAGCGGATCCGTCAGTCACAAAATCAAAGGGCTCCGGTTTCCGGGGCCCTTTTTTTATGCGCCGATTTTGATGACTTGAGTGGGGGTAATGATCCAGTCGAGCGGCTGGTCATGAGCCTCGATGCCAATGTGATCGACAATCTGTTCGTCAAACGCCAGCCCAATCGCGCGAACGCGCCCCGCCTTGCGTAACTCAGCCAGGGTGCGATCGTAATACCCCTTGCCATACCCCAGCCGTCCACCGG
>JAQXCQ010000109.1 GCA_029251785.1 Maricaulis sp.
CAGCCTCATCTATCGCGACCGCGAGACGACCATGGCCCCGCTCTATGATCTGCTATCAACCGTCGCTTATCCAGAGTTGGCCCCGAATTTGGCAATGAAAATCGCCAAACGCGGCCGCCTCGAAGAAATAGAAAAAAGGAATTGGTCTGACTTCGCGGCCGATATTGGCATGTCCGAGCCGTTCATCCGCCGCCGTGTAGGTGATTTGTGCGAACTTGTGACAGAACGGGTCGGCCAAACGGCGGGCTCTCTACAGACGGCGAAAACAAACGGCGAGGCTATTGATCGTTTTGCAGAGTTTGTTGACGACCGCGCGGTGCGGCTGAAGCTAAAGATTTAGGTCTGCCAGAGAAGCTTGTATCGGTCTTACATGGCTAAGCTCACTATAACCGGTATTGTTTTGTCGCGAAATGCCCATTTTATTATCATATTTCATGAATATTGATCAATTTCATCTATTTTTCATGGACTTTATCGATATTTCACAATATACCCCTTCAAAGATTCAAAATTCACAAAAAGTAACGATTTTTCATGAATCACAATGGAATGAACCAGTTTTCCAAAAGGACTGACACCCTTCAGGATAACAAACTTCCAGAATCCGCGCTGCTTGTCGGTTATGCTGCGCTGATTGACGCTTTCGACCTTCAAGTCCCGCTACCCTTTAGCCTATGCGCCGTAAGCGATCGCCATAAAATATATGAACAGAATAGTTGGCGCCTTTTTACGCCGCGTCACGCGCCCGCGGCGACGCTTGCGGGTCATCTCGTATTCGCACTGAAATATGAGGGCCTTAACCTTTTAATCCTCAAACGGATTTTCGAGGCAGCAGGCTCTTCTGAGATCGCAACCATCATTAGGGCCAAGCCGAGCAGCGGTTATATGCGGCGTCTCTGGTTTCTCTATGAATGGCTGCTAGACCGACAGCTCGACCTCCCTGACGCTAAAGCGGGGGGTTATACCGAAATTGTCGACAACAAACTTCAATGGGCGGTCAAGGGAAAGACCTCGCCGCGACACCGGGTCCGTAACAACCTCCCAGGCAATCGCGAGTTCTGTCCACTCGTGTTGCGCACACCCAAGATACAAAAACTCGTCGACGCGAAGTTAGACCAGCAAGCTCAAGCGATAATCGGGACAGCATCAAAGAACATCCTTGCGCGCACGGCTGCCTTCCTTCTCTTGAAGGACTCAAAGTCAAGTTACGCCATCGAAGGCGACACGGGACCTCATGATCGCATCCAGCGTTGGGGCCAAGCCATTGGGGAAGCGGGCAAGCAGAACCTCGATGCCGATGAATTACTTCGCCTCCAACGCATCGTAATCGGTAAGGACAATCGCTTTGTAAAATTGGGCGTCCGGAAGGAGGGAGGCTTTGTCGGCACCCACGAGACCGGGTCGCGCATGCCTCTGCCTGATCACATCAGCGCACGCTCTAAAGACTTGCCCGAACTTCTTACGGGCCTCATCACATTTAATAAGGAATCCGGATGCGAGCTCGACCCTGTAATCGCGGCGGCGATACTCGCTTTTGGCTTTATCTACATCCATCCATTCGATGACGGGAACGGGCGAATTCACCGGTATTTGATCCACCACGTTCTGACAGCCCGAAAATTCAACCCGCCCGGTCTCATTTT
>JAQXCQ010000198.1 GCA_029251785.1 Maricaulis sp.
GAAGCTGCGACGACACGCTTTAGCGGTGGCTTCGAACAGAATATCGGCAATGACTGGTCTGTGGTTGGAGCGATCAATTACGAGCACGTTGATCAGACCGATGTCGATGATCAGCGTTCCCATACAACAGGCCAGTCATTCTCGGCCGGTGTTGGTGTCGAGAAAAATAACGCCAATAATCACTTCTACGGTGCCTCCATTTCCGGTGGCTGGTCCTGGCTCGATACAGAGCGTGCTGTGACAATCTTTGAGCGCGGTGTCGGCGTATCGGCACCGGAAACGGGCTATCTTCGGGCCAGCGTACATGTGGGCAATATGTGGCGTCATGGACAGGCCTTTGCCCGACCGCAATTCAGCCTGGACCTAACCAATCTGCGTCATGCGGGCCTCGTCGAAGAGGGGCTGGATGGTCTGGGTGTGGAGGCATTGACGCATGATCAATTTATTATGGCGATCAATCCGGAAGTGACGATGGGCTATGTGTTCAACGAAACACAGACAACCGCTCTCGTCACCTCGATCACGATGGGAATGCGTATCTCCTCCCAAGACCGGCTTGAACTTCCAATTCGCTTTGTCGGGTCGAACCCGGACGCTGATCCGGCGATAATCGGCACAGTTCTCGACCAATTCGTCTATCAGCTGGGGGCGGACATTCAGATCGCCGGTGATGACAATCTGGGTCTGCACTTCAGCTATGACGGTGAGTTCGGTGAAGACACCGAACACCATCGCGCCGGTTTTGATCTGAGATTGCGTTTCTAGGCGCGTTGAATAGAGTCAAAAAGGTCGCTCGGTTCATTCCGAGCGACCTTTTTTGATAGACATTATGACACCGAATTTTTTGACCAAGGCGCTTTCATCAATCCCGGGATTCATCTGCTCCCGCCGGTATAGTCGCTTTGCATCGATGGCCGCTTTGGCGACCTAGCTGAACGCCTCTGTATGTTTCGGAAATACAGAGCACAGGTATTGCATCATCGTTCGTTCGGCCTCGGCGCGCTTCATACCGCGGGCGGAAATCAACAAATTCAACCACAAGCCGTCGGCCAGCGACGTAATTGTGTCGGCTAATTGCGGGACGTCGATATTGGCATATTGACCATCAACAACGAGGGCATTGAGTAAACCATGGAGAATTTCGTTATAATTCTTCACCCTGTCCTGACAAATCTTTCGGTAGGCCGGTCGCGATTTGACCTCACCCCAAAAGGCAAACCAGACTGCGATTTTCTTCCGGTCCGCGACCGAGGCTTTGAAATCAGCGCGTAATAGCGCGGCCAGTCGGCCTGCTGGCGTATCCGGCGCTTTTGCAAGAGCTTGTTGAAGCGCTTGATCGTAGTCTTCGCGCAAAAAGTTCAGCGTTTCATTGAGCAGGTTTTCCTTGCTGGTGAAATGCAAGTTCACAATTCCCTGACTCAACCCGGCCGCGGTAGAGACATGCGACAGGGTCGTTTCTCCAAGGCCGCGCTTGGCAATGGATTCGATCGTGGCCTCAATCAATTGTCGTTTGCGCACACCCTTTGCCGCGCGGCGCCTTCCAGGAGCTTTGACTGAGACAGGTATAGATTCGCTCATTGCCGGACCCCGATGGCTATACGCAACTTTAAATTATTATTCCAAATTGCGTTTTAACACAGTTATTTAAGCACAATTGATGAATAGGTGTTCATTCACAAAATGATGGACTTGTTCTGGCATTATTGGCATGGTCGCGCTCCAATCAAGACCTGCATTCAGGAACGTTCAATCAGGGTTTCGCTAAACCATGAAGAAATATGACGTAATCGTTGTTGGAGCCGGTCATAACGGCTTAACCAATGGCGCCTTTCTGGCCAAAGCCGGACTAGATGTTCTGGTCATCGAGAAGAACGACTATATCGGCGGCGCAACGGTGAGCCGAAACCTGCACAAGGACTGGAAGTATTCAAATTGCTCCTACGTGTGCAGCCTGTTCCGCCCCGAAATTTATCGCGACTTGAATTTGGCCAAGCACGGATTGCAAGTCGTTACATATAATGGCGGCTTCACGCTGACTGAAGGCGGGGACTATCTGGGCAGTTATAACGATCATGAGCGTATGCGTCGGGAGATTTACCGGCACAGCCCTGTGGACGTTGACGCCTATGATCGCTTCGGGACGGAGATGGCGAAATGGTGTCGCTTTATTCGCCCCATGCTCCTGCGTACGCCACCCGATCCGACCAGCTTCAAATTTCGTGACCTGGATGAGCTTGCTTTTCTGGCGAAGAAGTTTGGCGAGCTGGGATCGAAGGACCTGCATGATTTCATGCGCTTCTTTACGATCAGTGTCGCGGATTATCTGGATCAATTTTTTACGTCCGACTTGGTCAAGGCACATAAGGCCGGTTCAGGCATTATCGGTACCGGATTGGGGCCGATGTCACCCGGGTCGGCTTATGTGATGCTGCACCATTATATGGGAGATGTGGACGGAAGTATGGGAGCCTGGGGCTTTGCCCGCGGGGGAATGGGCTCAATCGCAACAGCATTGTGTGGCGCGTTTCAGGAGTATGGTGGCGAATTACGGACCGGGTCCGGGGTGGATAAAATCCTGGTTACAAACGGACGTGTCCGTGGCGTGGTTCTGGAAAATGGAGACGAAATACAAGCCGACCGGGTCGTCTCCAATCTGGATGCAAAGCGCACTTTCCTACAGATTCTTGATCCCAAAGACGCCGGAGAGAAGGTTGTTAAGGCCGCCAAACGGTTCAAAATCCGGGGCTCGTCCGGCAAACTCAATATTGCACTGAATGGCGTGCCCGAGTTTCCAGCACTGCCAAAGGGCTCTCGCTTGATTCACGGCGATTTCCACATCGTCGACAATATGGAGGCCTATGAGCGCGCCTATGATGACTGGAAGGATGGGCGGTTCTCGAAGAACCCGTATATCGATGCGTTAATTCCTACATTAACAGACCCAACCATGGCGCCGGAGGGCAAGCATTTCATGTCGGTCTTCGTCCAATATTGTCCGCCATCGGTTAATGGTCGGGAATGGACGGATGAGCTGGTCAAGGAATTTGGTGATAACGTAATCGACCACATCGCCAAATATAGTCCGAATTTTAAAGACCTGATCGAGCACGTCGAAGTGCGTACCCCCCGTGAAATCGAGAATGAAGCGGGGCTGACCCAGGGCAATATTTTCCACGGAGAATTGACCCTCGATCAGCTGATGTTCAACCGCCCCTTCCCCGGATACGCGCAATATCGAGGACCGGTGAACGGTATGTATATGTGCGGGTCGTCGACCCATCCCGGTGGCGGCGTGATGGCAGCGCCGGGTGCCAATGCGGCCCGAGAAATACTGATGGACATGAAGCTGAGCACCACTGTGCCGGAGGATGCAAGCGATGACTGACATGTCCAATACGACATATGACAGCATCATTATCGGTGGTGGTCATAATGGTCTCGTCTGTGCCGCCTATCTGGCGAAGGCGGGCAAACGCGTTTTGGTGCTTGAGGCGCGCGGCGAGATTGGCGGCGCAGCCAATACGATGACGTTTTGCGACGGTCGGAAAGTCTCCCCTTGTGCGCACTACCTCAACCAACTGAACAGCACTGTGCGGCGCGACCTCAACCTAACCTCACACGGCTTAAAGATGGCCGGCAGCGACATCTCAACAATCGCTCTAAATCCCGAGGGTGATCACCTGTTTTTGAACGATCAGGGCGCATCTGGAGCCGGGATTTCAGCAAATGACGCGGCCAATTATGGGCGCTTCATGAAATTGATGCAGCAATACTCAACCATGCTCGGCTTCCTGGTCGATCTCCCACCGATCGACATCTTCAACCCGGATTGGGATGACAAGGTGGCAGCACTAAAACTGGGATGGAATGTACGTTTCGGTCTTGGTGCGGAAAAGATGTCGGAATTCCTGCGGATGGTAGGAATGAACATTTATGATGTGCTGGACGACGAGTTCGACAATCCAACACTTAAGGGAGCGCTGGCGTTTGACGCTGTGCTGGGCACGCATACTGGACCTCGTTCGCCGGGAAGTGTTCTGACCTTTTTGTATAGAATGGTCGCCGGGACGGATGGAGCGGTAGAATTGCCCGAAGGCGGGATGGGCGCTGTGACGTCGGCCATGGCCAAGGCAGCGGCCGGGTTTGGAGCAACGATCAAAACTGGTGCGCGGGTTGCCTCTGTCATTGTCGAAAATTGCGTGGCCACAGGTGTTGTTCTCGACAATGGTGCCACCTATTCCGCCACCCATATCATCTCGAACGCCGATCCGAAAACAACCGTTATGGATATTGTCGGCCCCCGACATTTCGAGGCGGATTTTGTCAAACGTGTCGACAACATCCGGATGCGCGGGAATGCGGCAAAATTGCATATCGCGCTAAAAAGCTTGCCGCGTTTCACCAATCTTTCAGCCGAACAATTGCGTAGCCGCCTGTTGATTGCACCGACGCATGATGATGTCGAACGGGCATTCAATCACGCGAAATATGGTGAAGCTTCGGCCAATCCAATGATGGAAATTTCGATCCCCTCTATCGATGATGAAACCCTGTGCGATGAGGGACATGTGCTCTCGGCAATCGTTCAATACGCGCCCTACACGCTCAAGGGCGGCTGGACAGAGGCGGCCAAGGACAATTTTCGGGACGCCTGTATCGATCGGATCGCGCGCTATGCGCCCGATATCCGAGATCATATCGAGGCTGCGGAACTGGTCACACCGGCGGATCTGGAACAACGCTACGGCATGCGGGGCGGCAATTGGCATCACGGTGAGTTGACGCTGGATCAAATGCTTATGTTACGTCCCGCGCCGGAGGCGTCGCGCTATGCCCTGCCACTCGATGGTTTATACCTGTGTGGTGCGGGAGCGCATCCCGGTGGGGGCGTGATGGGGGCTGCGGGGAAAAATGCGGCAAAGACAATCTTGTCGGAGGGCAGATCATGAGGGATTTGTCCGGGCAAAATCACTATCTCAGCGCGGTGCGAGCGACGCCTTTCTATGAGAAGCAAAAGGCTGTTGATCTGGTCAATACTTGGCATCGTTGGCAGGGCTACACCGTGCCGGATGTGCTCGACAATGTAACGGTGGAGTATTTCGCTATACGAAATTCCGCCAGCGTGTTCGACATCACGCCAATGTCGAAATACCGGATCAAGGGGCCTGATGCGCTCGCCTTCATGAACCGCTTGCTGCCGCGCGATATGACGAAATTGCGTGTGGGACGCGTTGGTTACACAGTCTGGTGTGACGATGAAGGCATGGTGATTGATGACGGCACGGTATTCCGCGTCGCCGAGGACGAATACTGGCTCTGCGCACAGGAACGCCAGCTGGAAGTGCTCAAGCGCAATGCGATCGGCTTTCAGATTGAGTATGCCGAAATTACTGACGAGGTCGCCGCGCTGTCTTTTCAGGGTCCGGTGACCTGCAAAATACTCAAGAATGCGGGTTTTGCCGGCATCGAGACGATGAAGATGTTTGATCTTCGCTTCTTCGATTTTCCCGATGGGGAAATCATGATTTCGCGCTCGGGTTATACCGGTGATCTGGGTTATGAGGTCTGGGTGCAGAATGACCAGGCGGAGGCCATTTGGGACACTCTGTTTGAAGCGGGCAAACACTACGACATTCGCGCGATTGGCGGTGATGCATTGGAAATCGCCCGCGTGGAAGCCGGGTTGATTGCTGCCCATGTCGAATTTTCGCCCGCCAATGAAACAGTCCGTCCCGGACATGCGAAGTCACCTTATGAGCTCGGGCTGGGTTGGTTGGTGAAGCTGGACAAGGGTGTTGTTTTCAACGGGCGCCGCGCGCTGATGAAAGAGAAAAAGAACGGTTCACGTCATCGTTTTGTGAAGCTGGATGTCGAGGGAAACAAGACGGCCTGTAATGCGTATCTGTTTGATAAAAAACACGGCAAACAGATCGGCCATGTCAGCAGCACCGCCTGGGCACCGACGGCCAAGAAAAACATCGCACTCGGTTTTGTCGACATGCCTCATGGTGAAATCGGGACCGAGGTCTGGGCCGAAATATATTATATGAAAGAGCTCAAGTGGAATACGCGCTGGGCCAAATGCACCGTCATGAAAGATGCGGCCTGGAATCCGCCGCGCAAGACCCTGACACCCCCCGCTGATTTTTAGATCGACGGCGGCGTACAGGCAGTGATCAGACGGCATTCAACCGTCCCGGTATTGCGAAACCGGTGCGGGAGATGGCTTGGAAACTGATAGGCATCGCCGGGTCCGAGCGTGCGCTTTTTATTGAGTACAAACACTTCCAGTGCGCCGGATACGATAATCCCCCCTTCCTCGCCATCATGGCTCAGCAGGGTCGGTCCGGTATCGGTCCCCGGCGCATAAGTTTCGCTCATGATTTGGAGCTTTTGATCCGCGCCGGACCGCGAAATCAACTTGTAGGATATCTCACCGCGCCCGATTTCGACTAATTCCTCAGCCGTGAAGAAATGCGCCTCAACCGGCTTGTTATTGCTCTCAAAAAAATCTGCCATAGAGATATTCAGGGCGGTCAGAATTTTCTTCAATTGACCCACGGTTGGATCGAGCTTGTGGTTTTCGATCAAGGAAATTGTTCCATTGGACACCCCCGCCTCCAGCGCCAGTGCGCGCTGACTGAGTCCGGAGCGTGTTCGAAGACTTCTGATCGTTGCGCCGAGCTGTTCCATGGCCACCCACCTGTTTAGCATTCCAAACAGTTTAAAAATTACTCGACTGAATATCAATGCTAAACGCGGTAGCACTTTTATTTCAATCTTATTCGTTTAGTATATTGACCGAAGCTAGCCACCATCCTGAAAGCCATTCCGCAGGTGAGCGACATGTCCTCAAATCCTACCAAACACGGGCAAAATGATCGCGTAGAACCCTATTGGCTGCCCTTCACCGCCAACAAGGCCTATCGGGCAGCCCCCCGCGTAATCGAACGCGCGGACGGGCACTATTATTATACCGAGGCGGGTCAGAAACTCTTGGATTCGTTTTCCGGTCTGTGGTGCTCGAACCTCGGCCACAACCATCCGAAAATCGTTGAGGCCATTCAAACTCAGGCCGCGAAGATCGATTACTCTCCATCCTTCAACTTTGGTCACCCCGCCGTGTTTGAGCTGGCTCAGGTTATTGCCGATCAATTTCCAGGGACGCTTGATCACGTTTTTTTCGTCAACTCCGGCTCCGAAGCCGCGGACACTGCGTTGAAACTGGCCATTGCCTATCACCGACTGCGCGGCGAGGGCACGCGAACGCGCTTGATCGGCCGGGTTCGCGGGTATCACGGTGTGGGCTTCGGTGGCATCAGTGTGGGCGGCATGGTCAATAATCGGAAGTTTTTTGGCAGCTTACTGCCGGGCACCGATCATTTGTCTTTCCCCTACGACCCGGTGCAAGACGCATATACAAGGGGGCAGCCGCAAACCGATTGCGAGCCCTATATGGATGAGCTTGAGGCTCTGATCACCCTGCACGATCCCTCAACAATTGCCGCCGTAATTGTTGAACCGTTTGCCGGGTCAGGCGGTGTTTATATCCCGCCGGCGGGCTATTTAAAGCGCCTGCGCGAGGTTACGAAAAAGCACGGAATCTTGCTGATCGTTGATGAGGTAATCACCGCTTTCGGGCGTTTGGGTGCGCCGAATGCGGCGACGCTTTACGGGGTCGAACCGGATATTGTGACGATTGCCAAGGGAATCAATAACGGAACGGTTCCTATGGGTGCAGCGGTGATACAAAAGAAAATCTACGACACCTTTATGGACAGCACGCCTGCTGGGCCGGAATTTTTCCATGGCTACACATATTCCGGGCACCCACTCGCTGCCGCCGCAGGCCTGGCGGCTCAAAATGTGTTCAAGACTGAAGGGGTTTTTGAGCGGGCGCAGAGTCTAATTCCGTATTTTGAAGACGCTGTTCATAGCCTGAAGGGCGAACCGCATGTTGTGGATATACGCAATATTGGTTTGGCGGGCGGTGTGACGATCGAGCGCCGCGATCAACCTGCGGATCGCGCGACGCCCGTGGCAAACCATGCGTATGCCAACGGCGTTTATGTTCGCAATAATGGAGATGATCTGGCGATTGCTCCGATTCTGGGTTTCTCAACCACGGAAATTGATCGGACGATCGAGACCATTCGTACGGCCCTGCGCGCAACAGATTAGCTGAGCTAAATCCGCCGGAAGCGCTGATGTCAGTCGTGCCGGCGTCGCGCGTCTGCCTCCAGTCGCTAATACATCGAAACGACTACACCAAGAGTGGGAGAACTGCTCGCGGCAGACTGATGACGGGGAATGCAGTCGACCGCCAAGACCAGCTAACTTTCCATTGTGGAAAATAATAACTTGCCAACATGGAAAGAAACGCCTAGAACATTTTCCATATTGGAAAGTGAAAGATCATGAAGAACACAAAAAACGCAACAGACACCGCCGCCGCTCAAGATGCGCTCGAGAGCATTCACGCGGCTTCAAGCGCAGGGATAAAGGCTGCTATGCCGCCGCGCTGGTTTGGCTTGGCAATCTCTGTGGTCACCGGCGGCATAGTCGCTGCGGCGTCGGCTGGAGAAACCGAATTGATTGCTGTCATGCTGGCAGCCATGGCGGGTGTCATCGCCATGCGGAGAAAAGACAGTGTCGCAGAGCCGAAAACCCTGCCCAACACCTTGCTCGGATTTGCCGGATTATCAGGCCTGTTACTCTTTGCTCTGGCGGTAATCGCAGGCGGCCGATTTTTGTCCGAGGCTCAGGGCCTTGCCTGGGCACCCCTCGCCAGCGGAGGTGTTTTTGGCTTAGCGGTGTATGTCCTCAACCTGTCAGAGCGCCGTGAATATCGCGCTCGCATTCAAGGAAATTCCGGCCAATGAGTGCAGCCGAGATCGATCCGGTCATTCATGCACCCAACCGACTGAGGATTTGCGCTACGCTGGCACCGCTGGAGTCGGCGGAGTTTCAGTTTTTGCGCGACACGCTTGAGGTTAGCGACAGCGTCTTGTCCAAGCATATCAAACAGCTCGAGGACGCTGGCTATGTGAAACTCCGCAAGGAAAAAATGAATGGCCGACAGCACACCTGGGTCTTGCTGACATCGACCGGGCACACGGCCTTCAGAGCTCATGTCGAAGCGCTCGAGCAGATCGTTGCGGCGGCGCGCGCTATTCCTGTCGCATAGCGGTGTCGTCACATAGGCTCAGCCTGCCAGATCGCACAGAGGCGCGCGGCGGGTAGTCGTGAGAATGGGGAAATGGTGCACCCAGCACGATTCGAACGTGCGACCTCTGCCTTCGGAGGGCAGCGCTCTATCCAGCTGAGCTATGGGTGCGATGACGAACGCTTACCCGATGCTTGGGCGGTGTGCAATCAGACGATACTGCCATCGCCCAAATCATCCACATCACCGTCGCCAACCATATCGCTGGATGCGCGTCTGCCGTTGGAAAAATCTTCGCCATCGGTTTCGTCGCGACGACGACGGGCATCCTTGTGGGCGCCCAGGCCAAACAGGCCGACGCCGTGATCGCCGCGTTCAACGCCATCTACACCGCGATGCCGCAGCTGAACCAACGGCCCCGGCGACGCAATCCAGGAAAACACGAAAATTGATGCGGCTGCACTCGCGAGAATGAGGCCAAAGGCGAAGCCGGCTCCGCCACCGCCCTGCGGATTCAAAAACACACCGAAAAACCATGCCAAACTCAAAAATAGCGGCACGGCGACCAATAGGGCCATTATTTTCTTGAAACTGATGCTCATGGGCGCGCCCTCCCCAAATTCAGGACAATATCACGTGGCTGAAAGGATAGTCTGGCAGACAATGGCGCCAGAATATGGGCCGAAGCATGAGTGATCTGTGACGTATTACAAGCCGTTATAGTCCAAGCCCGCCGCGGCGAAGAGGTCAAAAAGGGAGATCGTCGTAATATTCCCGCTCACCTCGCCCGCCTGCGCGGGGCCGGTGACTATGAGGTTTTGACCATCGGGGTGCAGCATCGGCGAACCCGGTGCGTTGTTTTCATCGTTATAGGGCGCACCGACATGATAAACCTGCGACCAATTCCCATCACTGTCTGCGACGGCAATCCAGAGATCGGTTCCGCCGAAGCCCTCGGGCCGGTCTGAAATAAAAACCATGAACCGTACCTGGGGATCAATGCAGGCATCATAATCCTGGAAGGGCGTATTGACCGGTGCCGGCAGAGCAACCGCCTGGGCGTTATCGGCAAACGGGTTTTCCAACGTATAAATATCGATTCCGCCTGGCCCGATATCTCGCTCGGACCCGACATACATACGGCCGCTTTCTACCAGGGTGGGATACCATTCGGAGGCATAGGAATTTACCGCTGTCCCAAACCGGTAGGCTGGCCCCCAACCGGCTCCTTCGCGGGAGGCATACCAAATATCGTAGGAATCTCGTGCGCCGGTACCCCGATTGGAATTAAAGACAATCGTTTGCCCATCCGGAGAAAATTGCGGCTCCAACACCGCATGACCTTCAAAGGCCCGCAGGAAATCGGGGATGTCCGCATTGCGCCAACCCGCAGAACTTTGAACGGCGGCGCCAATTCCAAATCTTCGCTCGCGATTGTAATAGGAATAAAGGGCGGTCTGGCCATCATTTGAGATCGACAGACGAAATTCGTAACGATCGTTTTTGGATATGGTGCCCGGCCCGACGGTCGAAACCGACCCCCACACGTTTGTCGCCACTTGCGCCATAGACCATTCTGAGCTCACAAAACCGAGGCTCAAACCCAAAATCAAACAACGCGTGACTGTCATGAATTGATGATCCGAACTGTCAGCCCATTGGGCTTTTGATTGCATACTCGCCGCAAATCACATCGTCACCGTCGAATGATCATGCGGAGTCTCGATTATAGGTCAATGCAAGGAAAACGTCTTCCAAATTCGCTTCTTCAGTACGCAAATCCTCGATACGGGCACCGGAACTGCGATACTTTTCGATCATCTCCGCAACCGAGACTTCGCCACGCTTATAGGTAATTGCAAGCGAGCCGTTGTCTCGAATTTCAGCATCGTAACCGGCGAGGGCCTCAGGTATCGATAGGAGTTTGTCGGCTGGTTCGATGACCAAAGTCTTGGTGTCCATACGCTTGAGCAATTGATCCTTTGGTTCGCAGGCAACAACTTGGCCCTGATCAACGATCGCGATCTCGTCACATAATTCCTGGGCTTCCTCGAGATAGTGCGTCGTCAGAACAATGGTCGTACCCGCGGCGTGCAGCTGTCGCACATAGTCCCAGAGCTGCCGGCGCAATTCGATATCGACACCGGCCGTTGGCTCGTCCAGCACCAGGACGGGCGGATTGTGGACCATCGCCTTGGCGACAAGCAAACGACGCTTCATACCGCCGGACAAGGAGCGCACATAGGCGTCGCGTTTATCGGAAAGACCGACCGCTTCAAGTAATTCGTCGGTGCGGCGCTCGGCTTTGGGGACGCCGTAATATCCGGCCATTTGCTCAAGGGTTTCCTGCGGCGTGAAGAACACGTCCATATTAATTTCTTGCGGCACCACACCGATGGCCGCCCGGGCGGCGCGGTTATCCTTATCGATGTCGATGCCCCAGGTTTTTGCGGTGCCACCAGACTTTTTCACCAGGCCGGCGAAAATATTGATAAAGGTCGACTTGCCAGCACCGTTTGGCCCAAGCAGACCGAAAATCGAACCGCGGCGGATCTTGAGATCCACGCCCTTTAACGCCTCCTTGGGTTCGGATTTTCCGCTGCCACCATACGTCTTGCGCAAACCGGTGGCTTCAAGGGCGTATTCGGGCAAGGTCTGTGACACGGCAGTCTCCGGACTTCGGCTTTGAGTTTCGTGCGATATTTGGGTGGAATGCGCCGATCATCAAGGGGGACAAGCAACAGAGCGCAGGCGGCGTGACGTGTTGACGCTAGCCGGTACGCCTTATATCGATGCTGCACCACTCATTCTTGCTGGAACCATAGATCCCATGACAGCCAATCCCGCGCCCAAGCCTGAAACCATTCTTGTTGATGGACATCGTGTCTCCTGTGATGGCGGCGGCGGGGCGCTTGGGCACCCAAAAGTGTTTCTGGAGCTGGGCGAGGATGATGTTGTGGAGTGTGGGTATTGCGACCGTCGCTTCGTGAAAAAAGGCTCCGAGGCCGCGAAGCAAGACTAAGCACGCCCGCAAGGGATATCTGACCCAGAAAGTTGGGGAGACGTCTAATGAGCCAGACACCTGACAATCATACACCTGTGGCCGACCAACGCTCCGGGCAGAACCCGGCGCAGCGTATCGGCCTTATTGTCGGTCTGCTTCTCGCGATCGGACTGCAATTCATTCCCGCGCCAGAAGGACTGAGCCAGGAAGCCTGGCTGTTGGCCTCGCTGGGGCTGATGATGGCAGCCTGGTGGGCAACGGAAGCGATCCCGATTGCTGCGACCGGACTGGTTCCGATTGCGCTGTTTCCCTTGTTTGGCATCACCACGACCGGTGCCGCCACAGC
>JAQXCQ010000200.1 GCA_029251785.1 Maricaulis sp.
TCTCGCGGCTATAGCGATTAAGCAGGCTGCCATAGCCAACGATGTAATCGGTAGAAGTCATCTCGGTATATCGACACAAAAACGGCGCGAGACAAAGCCCGCGCCGCTTGTGGTCTTCATCAATGCGGCCCCGCCTTACCCGACACCAACAATGTTCATCAGGATTTGCCCTGTTAGCCAGGCACCCCAGGTACCGATGATGTAGCCGACCACTGCCAACAACACGCCGACAGGGGCGAGCGAGGGGTGGAAGGCGGCGGCGATGACGGGTGCAGAAGCCGCACCGCCGATATTAGCCTTGCTACCAACCGCGATGAAGAAGGTCGGAGCCTTGATCAACAATGCGACCAAAATCAACAGGCCCACATGCACGGCCATCCAGACGAGTCCGACCACAAACAATTCCGGACGCTCCGCAATCGCTGTGACATCCATATTCATGCCAATCGTTGCGACGAGTATGTAAATGAACACCGAGCCGGTTTTCATCGACCCGACCGCAGACATTTTGCGGAACGGAGTGAAGGACAGGAACACACCGATCGCGGTGGCGATCAGCATCAACCAGAAAAAGCCGGAATGGACACTGTAGCGCGCCAGTTCAGGATAGGTTTCGCGAAAATAGGGTGCCAGGGTATCGGAGCCGTAATGGGCGATGGCAACGGCACCAAACCCGATGGCCAGAATATACATCAAATCGCGAAGTTCCGGGATCCGGGAGTGCTCGGTCTCAAAGGCTTCGGCCTTGTCCCGTAGTGTATCCACGGATGAGGCATCTGCGCCGATGAACTTGTCGATCGCCTTGTGATTGGCGGCGCCCAATAGCAGGAAGGCCATCCAGATATTGGCGACAATGACGTCGACCGCGATCCAGGATGAGAAGACTGAGTCACCGACATCATACATTTCATACATGGCGGCCTGGTTTGCACCGCCACCGATCCAGCTGCCGGCCAGTGTGGTCATCCCGCGCCAGACAGCGTCAGGGCCGTCAACGCCAATCAGATCGGGAATGAATTTTGCCACCAGCAAAAGCGCAATCGGACCACCAATCACCACACCGATTGTGCCGGTGAAGAACATGATCAGCGCCTTCGGTCCCAGCTTGAACACCGCCGGTAAATCCGCTGACATCGTCAACAATACTAGGGCCGCCGGTAGCAAATACCGCGAGGCCACGAAGTAGAGATTGGACTCATCGGGGTCGACGATGTTGAACAGATTCAACAAGGACGGCAAAAAATAGCAAAGCAGGAGGGGCGGGAAGATCTTGTAGAAGAGCTTGAACGGGCCGGATGTCGCCGAGGATGTCCAAAAGACAGCCCCCAGCAAAACGGCCAGCATGCCCATGATGACCGCATCATTGGTGATCATCGGTGCAATTTCAGTTTCCATGGTTTCCCCCACCCTCAATTTCTCTGTGCGGGATAAGAGCGGACTTGGCCTCGCCCCGCAAGTCACAACAACGCAAAACGGCCCGGATATGCCTCCGGGCCGTTCTGATATTCGAGTGTGGTGCGCGCTACCAGATTGAGACGCGCTCTTCCGGCGGCAGATACAGGTCGTTGTCCTCGGTCACATCAAAGGCCTCATACCAGATATCCATATTGCGCAGCGTGCCATTGACGCGATACCGCGGCGGGCTGTGTGGACCACCAATCAGGCGAGCGCGCAGGGCATCGTCTGTGAACATGTAGCGCCAGACCTGGCCCCAGCCGAGGAAAATGCGTTGATCAGGCGTGAAACCGCCGAGCGTGACATTCTCTTCCGGATGGTCTTCCAGATACAGTTGATAGGCGCGATAGGCCATGGACAGGCCGCCAATATCGCCGATGTTCTCGCCCAGGGTCAGCGCGCCATTGACGTTCAGCCCCTCAAGCGGAGAGAACTCACTGTATTGGGCTACGATCATGCCGGTGCGCGCTTCAAAGGCTTCGCGCGATGCATCGCTCCACCAATTGCGCAACACACCATCGCCGTCAGATCGTGAACCCTGATCGTCAAACCCGTGACCCATTTCGTGTCCGATGACACCGCCAATTCCACCGAAATTTACGGCTGCATCCGCATTTGGATCAAAGAAGGGCGGCTGCAGGATTGCGGCCGGGAAAACGATCTCATTTCGGCTTCTGCTGTAATAGGCATTCACCGTTTGTGGGTTCATGCCCCATTCCCAATCACGGATCGGGCCACCTAGGCGCGAACGGGAATAGGTGCGGAACCAATTCCCGATACGGCGTGTATTGCCGTGCAAATCATCCGGGCGGATTTCTAGGTCCGAAAAGTCACGCCACACGTCGGGATAACCAATCTTGGGTGTGAAGTTTTCCAGCTTGTAGAGCGCCTGAACCCGGGTCTCGTCATCCATCCACTCAAGCGTCTCGATCCGCTCGGCAAGGGCGCGGCCAAGATATTCGACCAGCTCCTCCATCTGCGCCTTATATTCGGGCGGGAAGTGACGATTGGCATAGATCTGGCCCAATGGCTCACCCATGGATCCATTGATGCGCTGAACGGCGCGGCGATCACGCGGCCGGCGCTCTTCAACACCGCGCAGCGTGCCTGAGTAGAATTCGAAGCTCAGCTGCCCATAAGCGTCTGGAAGATTGCCCGTCGCGCCATTGATCACATTGATCGCCATATAGGACTGCCAGGTCTCCAGCGGCACAGTTTCGATCATCGCGGCGATCTGCTGCATGGCGGTGTTCTGGCGCAGCACAAACTCATTCTCGCCACCGACCATATCGGCTTCCAGGAAGGCATCCCAGTCAAAGCCCGGCGCATAGGCGTGAAGTTCCTCGCGGGTCATCAGGTTATAGGTGGCAACTGAATCGCGGCTCTGAACCGGCGTCCAGTGAATTTCAGCAATCGCGGTTTCCAGCGCCATAACGTCTTCAGCACGGCCACGCGCATTGTCGATCCCGGCCATCTCGAACAGGGTCGTCAAATAGGTCACATACGCGACACGGAATTCTTCCTGCCGCTCATCTTCGCGCAGATAATAATCACGATTGCCCAGGCTCAACCCGCCCTGGGACATATGATAGAGATAGCGGGTCGGGTCGCCGGAATCGATGCTGACACCGCCGCCAAACACTGAACCATGTCCTGGGCTGCCCATCAGGCGCGCCAATTCGCTATAGGAGCTGAGCTGGAGCGCGTCATCAATATCGCCCTGTATCGGTGTCAGCCCCAATTCTTCAATGCGGTCCAGGTCCATATAGCTTGTATAGAGATCACCAACTTGTTGCTCGGGTGTACCCGGCTCGCCTCCGGTTTCGCGTAATTCTGCGATAATGGTGTTGATACGGTCTTCAGAGACCTGGCGTAATTCCCGGAACGAACCATTGGACGAAAAGCCCGGCTGGATTTCTGCGGTCGCGAGCCAGCCTTCATTGACATATCGAAAGAAATCATCGCCCGGCGAGACAGTCTCACTGATGTTGGCGGTTTCAATACCCCAATCACCGAGCTGCGCGTCTTGTGGTGCGTCAGAGGTCATGGTGGCTTGATCACTTGAGCCAGTTTCGGCAGCCGGATTACAAGCCGCAAGCAGCGCGATACAGGCGCCGCTGAGCAGATACTTTTTCATGTCGATTTCCCCAATTTCATGAATTTGTCGTCAGATTAGGCCTCCGGGCGACAGACACAACTGAACGATTGGACATGTTTGGAGTGCCCGAACGCAAAAAGCCCGACGCAAGCGCCGGGCCTCTGTAGCAAAATGGGTTTTGATATCACCAGATCGTAATACGCTCTTCCGGTGGCAGGTACAGGTCATGTTCTTCAGTCACACCGAAGGCCTCATACCAGGCATCCATATTGCGAACCACGCCGTTGACGCGGTACTGGCCCGGGCTGTGCGGGTCAGCGCGGAGCTGGTTGAGCAGGCTCTCATTGGTGCGAATACCGCGCCAGACTTGCGCCCATGACATGAAGAATCGCTGTTCCGGCGTGAAGCCATCCAGAGTTTCGGCGGCACCATGATCTTCCTGATACATACGATAGGCGTGAAGGGCGATGGACAACCCGCCCAGATCACCAATGTTCTCGCCCAGGGTCAGGTCTCCATTGACGTTTTCGCCCTCAAGCGGTGAGAACGCGCTGTACTGAGCAGACAGATTGCCAGTGCGCTCATCAAAGGCGGCACGGGAGAACGGTGTCCACCAGTCACGCAGAACACCGCGACCGTCTTGCTGGCTGCCCTGGTCATCAAAGCCGTGGCCCATCTCGTGCCCAATGACGCCACCAATGGCCGCGAAATTGACAGCTGGATCCGCAAATGGATCGAAGAAAGGTGCCTGCAGGATCGCAGCCGGGAACACGATTTCATTGCGATCCGGGCTGTAATAGGCGTTCACAGTCTGGGGAGACATGAACCATTCCCAGGCCCGACGCGGTCCGCTCAGACGCGAACGGCTGTCTTCCCAATTCCAGGCACCAATACGGCGGGTATTACCGATCAGATCACCGGCATCGATCTCAATCGAGGAATAGTCGCGCCAATAATCTGGATAGCCGATTTTCGGGATAAAGCGTTCCAGCTTGTCCATCGCTTCGACCCGTGTTTCGTCGTCCATCCACTCAAGTATCTCCAGACGATCTGCGTAGGCGCGACGGAGATATTCCACCAGCTCGACCATCTGGTCCTTATAGGCAGAAGGGAAATAGCGCTCGACATAGACTTGACCAATATTCTCGCCAAAACGACCGCTAACAAAAGGCACAGCGCGCTGTTCGCGCGGGCGCTGTTCTTCAATGCCGTTCAAAGTGCGGGAAAAGAAATCGAAGCTGGCATCGTCAAACGCCTGTGGCAGACGACTTGTCTGGGCGTTGATGAAGTGGAAGCCCAGATAGGAGCTCCAATCCGCTGCAGACTGCTCAGCGAAGACTTGCGCTGTCGCCTGAACCGCTGTGTTGGTGTTGACGACAAATTCTGTTTCACCCTCAACGCCGAGCTCTTCGAAGAATGAAGCCCATGGGAATTGTGGGGCGTAAGCTTCGAGTGCGTCGCGCGTTTGTAAATCGTAATTGGCAACAGAATCGCGGCGCTCAACCGGTGTCCAGTGGACGTTGGCCAGCGCGGTTTCGATCGCCATGACAGCTTCGGCGCGTGAACGGGCATCATCGACATTGGCCAGGGTGAAAATCGATTCAATGTAGGAAACATAAGCTTCGCGATAGGCCACGAAGGTTTCGCCGTCATCAAGATAGTAATCGCGGTTGGGCAGGCCCAGGCCGCCCTGGGTGAGTTGCACGAGATACCGCTCAGGATTGCCGGAATCCAGGCCGACAAAAAGACCAACCGGCGAGCGGTGAACCGGACGGCCAAACCAGCGCGCGACTTCATCATGTGTCGAGGCAGCAAGAACAGCATCAAGCTCTTCCTGGATCGGGGTCAGGCCAAGCTCTTCAATCCGGTCGCGGTCCATATAAGACGCGTACAGATCACCGATTTGCTGGGTGGCCGAGCCGGCTTCACCGCCGTTTTCAACGGAATCCATAATGATGGAATTGATCCGCTCTTCACTCTCAAGATACAGGTTGAGGAAAGCACCGTTTGAGGAAAACCCGTCTGGAATTTCCGCCGTGTCGATCCAGCCTTGATTGACATGCGAGAAGAAATCGTCGCCGGCTTCAACCGCCTCACTGACGAATTCTGTTTCAATACCCCAAGTGCCGAGCGTGGCTTCGCCTGTGAGCGCGACAGTCTCGGGTGTGGTGTCGGTCGAAGCGCCATCGGTCGTCGGGCTACAGGCCGCAAGAAGTGCGACACAGACGCTGGTGAGCAGATACTTTTTCATCCTGGATCCCCCAAAGGAATTAATTTCAGCGCGAAACATTAGGCCAGACTGACGTGGAAGCAACTGACCGTTCTGTCACATTCGCGCAAATAACAGCGAGATACAAAACGGCCCGGGCATGCCCGGGCCGTCTAGTTTCAGTATTTCAATGATTTACCAGATGCGGACACGGTCTTCCGGCGCCAGGTACAATTCATTGTCCTCGGTGATACCGAAGGCTTCATACCAGGCATCATGGTTACGAACGACGCCATTGACCCGGTATTGCGATGGGCTGTGCGGATCAGTCGTCAGGCGGTTGACCAGATTGTCTTCGCGATAGAGGCGGCGCCAGACCTGGCCCCAGGCCAGATAGAAGCGCTGGTCGCCGGTAAAGCCGTCAATAATCGGGGCCTCACCATTATGATGCTCGTCTAGATAGGCGTGATAGGCTGAATAGGCCATCTGCAAACCACCCAGATCGCCGATATTCTCACCCATGGTGAATTCACCATTCACATACATGCCCTCGACGGGAGAGTACTGGTCATACTGGGCACCGAGGCGTCCGGAGCGTTCCTCAAACTGGGCGTTTGTATCTTCCGACCACCAATTTCGGATCGAACCATCATAATCAAACTCGCGACCCTGATCGTCAAAGCCGTGGCCGATTTCGTGACCGATCACCGCGCCGATACCGCCATAATTAACGGCGGGGTCGGCGTTTGGATCGAAGAAGGGAGCCTGGAGAATGCCGGCCGGGAAGGTGATCTGGTTCATCAGCGGGTTATACGAGGCGTTGATGGTTTGTGGCGGATAAGGCCATTGTGAGCGATCAACCGGTCCGGCGAGATCTTCAACCTGCTGGTTCCAGCCAAATTCGGCGAGGCGGCTCAAATTGCCAAACAGGTCACCAGGCTGGATGTCCAGATCAGAATAATCCGTCCATTCGTCCGGATAACCGATGCGGGGTTCGAAGGTCGACAATTTGCGCAACGCATTCTGTCGGGTCTCGTCATCCATCCATTCGAGGTTTTCCAGACGGCCTTCAAATGTCGTCACCAGATTGGCGACAAGGCCTTCCATGGCTTCCTTGGAAGAGGCCGGGAAATGACGTTCAACATACACTTGGCCAACAGCCTCACCAAGCTGACCACCGACAAGATTTACGCCGCGGCGATCACGTGGTCGTTGTTCTTCTGTGCCGTTAAGCGTGGTGCCATAAAAGGCGAAATTGGCAGCATCAAAGGCCGCAGGCATGCTGCCGGCATTGCTCTGGATAAAGTGGAAGGTCATGTAGTCCTTCCAGATATCCACCGAGGTGTCGGCGAAAATCGCGGCGGTCTCTTCGATCGCGCTTGGCTGCGCGACCAGATAGGTTGGGACGCTGGTCAGCCCAAGTTGGTCCATACCGGACGTGAAGTCGAATTGCGGTGCGAGCGCGTCGAGCTGGTCAAGTGGCATCGGATTGTAGATCTCGGAAATATTGCGAGACCGTGCCTGGGTCCAGTGAACTTCGGCGATACGTGTTTCGAGCGCCATAATGGCCTCGGCCTTCTCGGCACCGCCCTCAATACCGGCAAGTTCAAACATCTGTGCGATGAAGGCCACATAGGCTTCGCGATAACGTTCGAAAGATTCGTTTTCCATCTCCAGATACATGTCGCGATCAGGCAGTCCAAGACCGCCCTGGCCGACAAACACCGTGTAACGCGTTGTATCCGCCGGATCGGGAATGATGCCGACGCCAAATGGGGACTGATAGTTGATCGTCGCAAACAGGGCGTTCAAGTCTGCATGTGTTTCAACGGCATTGATTTCGTCCAGATTGGCCTGGATTGGTGTCAGTCCAAGCGAATCGACCGTATCCGTGTCCATCCAGCTGCCGTAAAGATCACCAACTTTTTGCTCCACAGAGCCGTGGGCGGCATCAACCGCGGCCAGATCCAGGATGATTGACTTCACCTGCTCCTCAGCTTCAATCGCCAGCACGGTGAACATGCCATAATTGGATCGGTCAGCGGGGATCACAGCATTTGCCAGCCATGTCCCGTTGGAATACTGGAAGAAATCGTCGCCAGGGGCGATATCGGTATCCATCCCTTCAATGTCAAAGCCCCACTCGCCGATGCGAGCTGAGCCTGTAGCAGCGGCGGTGGTTTCGGTGTCCGCGCCGGGTACGGCGACCTGATCACAGGCGGCGATCAGTACAAGGACCGCCACACTCGATAGAAGCTTCTTCATAAAAATTCCCCTAGATATTTTAGACTGGAACAGAAAAACGCCCCACGCTGATATAGCGCGGGGCGTTGATTGGCTACTCGGCAGGTGCGCCGTCGACGTTACCGGCTGGATTACGTTTCCCAAAATTGGTGTCGGTATAGTCAGCACCAAGAGGTGGCTGTTTCTTGCCGGAGACCAGACCCCGAGTGAGGCGCGCGATGTCGACGCCGATCGCATAGAGCGACGGAATTAAGATCAGCGACAGGAAGAGGGCGAAGATCACCGCAAATCCAAGTGACACCACCATCGGTTTCAGGAATTGCGCCTGCGTCGAACGTTCCGCCATCATCGGCAGAATGCCAAGGAAGGTGGTGACCGAGGTGAGCAGGATCGGGCGGAATCGTTGCACGCCGGCATCGACCAGGGCCTGGAAAGCCCCAACGCCGCTGGCTCGCAATCGGTTGACGAAATCTATCAACACCAGATTATCGTTGATCACCACACCCGCGGCTGCGCCCACACCGAAGGTGGAGAACAGGTTAAACGGTATGTCAAAGAACAGGTGCCCAAAGATTGCGCCGGTCAGGGCAAACGGAATGGCGATCATGATCAAGATAGGCTGGAAGTAAGACCGGAAGGCAATTGCCAGCAGGAAGTACATCGAGACCAATGCGCCAATCAGCAGACTTGTGAGCTCATTCATAAACTCGGCCTGACCTTCGGACTGGCCGACTTCATCACGGCTAATGCCCGGGAAGCGTGCTTCCCAACCGGTCCAGAATTCAGCCTCAAGACTATCATTGAGCGCTCCGCGTGCTGTCGGATCCGTCAACTCGGCACTGACCGTATTTGTCCGCATGCCATTGCGGCGACGGATACGGTTCAATCCCGGAGCAAATTCAACATCGGCGACGGCTGAAAGAGGCACCTCGCTGCCATCGGCTGTGCGAATGCGAAGGTCCCGCAATGTATCCAGCGAACGACGCGAATTCTCGTCGAGACGTACGATCACGCGGACATCCTGGCCATCACGTGGCAATCGCTGAACTTCCTCGCCATAGAATCCCTGGCGAACCTGACGCGTTACATCCGACAAGGTCAGCCCCAAGGAGCGGGCATCTGGGCGCAGGGTAAACTGAAGTTCCTGCGTGGATGTCTGCATGGAATCGACGATGTCATAAAGCGTGTCATAGGAGCGCAGCTGTTCCTTCAGGTCATCCGCTGCTGCCCGCAACACATCCAGATCGGCGTGTGAGATAGCAAACCGGACGCCACCACCACCATTATTCATCGTGGCATCAAGTGTGACCTGCTGAGCGTCTGGGATGGGTCCGAGGAATTCCCGTACCTTGGCGGCGACATCCGCCGTCGGTAATTCGCCCGGGCGATCTTCCGGTTCAACCAGCGTGATCCAGGCACGGATCCGTCCATCCGTCGCCAGAGTGGATCGACTTTCGATCATAGCGACCTGTCCGGGATACTGCTCTTCATAATAGGCCAGCGCCTCATCCTGAGCTCGATCAAGCTGTTGCCTGACTTGCTCGGTACGCGCCCACGGCGTTCCCTCCGCCAGGACAATCTCGGCACGGATCGTTTCATTCTCGATCTGAGGCATGAAGACCGAACCAACATGATTGGTTGCGAGCAGCATAATTGAGACGATGAAAATCCCGAAAAACCCGAGGAATGTTGCGTAGCGATTGCGGATCGCAAACTTCACGATCGGACGATACATGTAGCGAGCAAAGGCCACGAGTGTCCACGCAATACCGCGCTGGATCGCGATGAGCGGCGCAAATAATCCCTTGTTCTTTTGCGGCTTCATGTGACCCAGGTGAGCCGGCAGGATCAGCAGGGATTCGATCAATGAGAAGGTCAAAGCGGCGACAACAACCAAGGCGATGTGCTTGGTGAACTGTACCATTGGCCCTGAAATAAGCAGGAAGGGCGAAAACAGCATCATTGTCGTCAAGACGGCGAAGATGACCGGCTTGAGCACCATTTGTGTACCAACAACGGCACCCGTCAGGCCTTCTTCACCGCGTTCAACCCTGTCATGAATATTTTCACCCACCACAATGGCATCATCGACGACAATCCCGATCACCAGGAGGAAGGCGAATAGCGACAGCATATTCAGGGTCACACCCAGCATAGGCAGCAGCAAAAACGCGCCGCCAAATGCGATGAAGATGCCAATCGTGACCCAGAAGGCGACGAGTGGGCGCAGAAAAAGGAACAGGACGATCAACACCAGAGCGCCACCAATGAGGGCAGAGTTCAAAATGGTCGACATACGGCCCTGATAGGCCTCTGAATTATCCCACCACAGCGAAAGGGAGACACCATCAGGCATTTCCAGCTGTTTGCGTTCGATGTAATCGAGGACACCGGCAGAGGTCGTGACAACATCCTGATTGGGAGTTGAGAGCACGACCACAATGACCATCGGTTCGCCATTATACGTCGCGGCGAGATTTGCATCGATGAAGCCGTCATTCACTTCGGCGACATCGCGGACCCGCAATGTACCACCATCGCTGGTTTGACGGACGATGATATCTTCAAATTCTCTCTGTGTGTCAGCAAGTTGACGCGATGTCAGGCTCAAATCACCCAATTCGGTCTGTACCGTACCAGCTGAAGCATTGAGCGAGCTGGCTCGGATCGCCCGCGAAATTTCGTCAAATGTCATGCCATAGCGCTGGAGATTGTCCTCGGAAAGTTCAATGGAAACCTCCTCTGACAATGTCGCCCAGGTGTTGA
Organism: Maricaulis sp.; assembly: GCA_029251785.1. Taxonomy (GTDB): domain Bacteria; phylum Pseudomonadota; class Alphaproteobacteria; order Caulobacterales; family Maricaulaceae; genus Maricaulis. The sequence goes on from JAQXCQ010000200.1 coordinate 10,773, forward strand.
CGATAGACGCACCCGGAACTTGTTGGGACACCTCATCACGAATTTCCTCGGCGATACGTTGCAGATCGCGCCGATCGATATTGCCATGCACGGCGAAACCGACAACCTGGTCCTGATTCAACCACGGCGTGACCACTGGACGGAACGCCGATTGCGGCATGTTGTTGACCGAGTCGACTTCCAGCTTGATGGCATCAATGAACTCGCCGATATCAACGGAAGGCAAACCCTCAACATTGATATTACCGCCGCCTTCGCGGGCCGTAGACGTGATCGTGTCGACACCATTGAGATCGGCCAGGGCCTCCTCGATGCGAATAATGATCTGTTCCTCAACCTCTTGAGGGGACGCGCCCGGCCAGGCAACAGAAATGGATGCGCCATTGACCGCAATCGTTGGAAAGACTTCACGGTTGAGCTGTGAGTAGCCCCAAAATCCGCCAAGGACGGCCAGGATCATCAGGAGGTTGGCAGCAACCGAATTGGCTGCAAACCAGGCGACGATTCCCTTGGGTGTTTCTGTGTGCGTAATATTAGGGTCGGTCATGTCCGTCTCCCGGTTTGCAGTCAGTTAAATCAGTTTGCGCTAGCGACGGCTTCGCCGTCAGATCCGGCCGTTTCATTTTCAGCCAGGCCCTCAGCATCATCCGCATCGTCTTCTTCCGGTACTTCGATGATGGCGGAATACGCCGTAATCACATCACCCGAGGAATCCAGTGACTGGATACGCATATTGTCACTGGCTCCACGCACCGGCGACACAACGACCAGCTCGCCCTCATCAACACCACCGGCGACGAGCAGGCGCTCTGTGGTGGAATTGATGACATCGACGGTGCGCACTGAGAGGCGTCCGCCTTCTTCAGCGACATAAATCGTATCTTCTCCGCGAAGCGCCGAACGTGGCAGCACATAGGCCCCATCAATCGCCTGGCCTTCAATGTGTGCGCTCACAAACAGTCCAACCGCTAGAGGTGCACCATTTTCGGCAGCGACACCGTAAGGGTCTTCAACTTCGGCGATAGCATAGAGAACGCGGGTTTGTGCATCGATGGCACTATCTGTGCGCGTAATGCGGGCCGGCCACTCACGTGTCTCACCTGCGAGCACGGCGCTCAACACAACCTCAATACCGTCATCGGAACCCGTCGCATTGTAGGCGACGGGAATTCCAAGCTGACCCAGGTCATAATCGGTCAGGGGCAGACGAACCAAAACAGAGTCGGTCGAAAAGACTTCGCCCAGCGGTGTGCCAGGGGAGACATACTGGCCAAGGCCGGCATTTTTGGAGCGAACACGTCCGGCAAAGGGCGCCGAAATACGGGTCCGGCTCAGGTCGAGCTGGGCAGATTGCAGCGTCGCTTCAGCCGCGGCGAGTTGTGCGCGGGCTTCGGCCATTTGTGGTTCACGCAGCGTCAGCGTTGAGGCCTGCCCTTCGCCCAGTTCTTCCCACTCAGCCCGTGCCAAATCGGATTCAGCTTGCTCACGCACCAGCACTTGCTGACGCTGGGCGACGGTAGCCCGGGCTCGTGTAACAGCGAGATTATAGTCTGCACTCTCAATACGAAGCAGGGTTTCGCCCGCTTCAAAAAAGCCGCCTTCGATGAAGTTTTCGTTCACATAGACAATGCGACCGGCAACCTGGGGCACCAGATTGATCTGGGTGCGAGGCTGGACCTGCCCCTGAGAGATAACACTGAGCGTCACGTTCTCACGCAAGGCCTCTTCAACAAAGACCGCGACCGGACGCGGTTCAGCGCTCCCGCGCTCCGTTTCCGGTTGTGTCGCGAAGACGGTGAAGACCATCGCGGCGACACCGCCGGCGATGAGAAGGATGAAAAGAGCTCGTCCTATAAAGATACCCATGACTATTCTCCTGTCTGCGCGGCTTGGTCTGCGGTTTGAGCCGCGGAGAAGTCGCCCGCTATGGCGAGATAAAGATCGACCCGGTTGGTCGCGAGATCGCGACGTGCCGAGATATACTGACTTTCGGCGCTGATACGGCGCCCATACGCGTTGAGTAGATCGAAGATTGTTGCGACACCCCGTGAATATTGACGTGTCACAAGCGCTTCGGCCTCGGCCGCCTCCTCAAAGGCGCGGCCCAATGATTCGACCCGGTCAGCCAACAACGTGTCGGCATGCAGGGCATTTTCAGCTTCCTGCCACGCAGACAGCGTGGTGGAGACATAATTTGCGATTTGTAATTCGGTGTTCGCTTCCGCTTGGTCACGGCGAGCTCGGAGTTCGCCATTGCGGAAAATCGGCGCCGCGATGGAGCTCGTCAGGCTGGAGACGAGGCCGTCAAAGTCAAACAGGTCTTCGACGGCGACACCGCCTGTGCCTGAGCTGCCCGATATAGACAGGCTTGGGAACAGGGCCTTACCGGCCGCATCAGCGCGAAGGCCAGCGGCGACGAGACGACGTTCGGCGGCGCGAACATCAGGGCGACGGGCCAGCAAATCACCCGGAGCGCCAATGCCGGAAAGGCTGCCAAACTCCGGGAAATCTGCATCACGCATCATTTGCCCGGACGGATAACGGCCGAGCAGTGTTTCCAAGCTTCGGGCTGCGGATGCCTCTCCACGTTGACGCGAAGCAAGCGCGGCTTCCGAGGAGGCCAGGGCGCTGCGAGCGGTCCGAACATCAGAACTGCGCGCCAGACCGCGCGCAAACCGGCGATCTGTCAGGGCCAGGGCATTTTCTTTGGTCGCCACGTCGCGCATTGCAATTTCAGTTTGCTGACGGGCGGCGATCAGGCCAAACCAGCCCTTGGCCACCAGGCCAGCGACGGAAAGCTGTGAGGCGCGGAGATCTTCGGCGGCTGCCTGCGCGTCGAGTGTGCCCGCATTGGCACCATCCGCGACGCGGCCCCAGAGGTCCACTTCCCAGGACGACGATAAGCCCAGCGAGAAACTATCGCTGCCGCTGGTATTGGTCTCAGTCCGTGTATAGCTCGAAGAAATGCCAAGGGTCGGAAGTCGACCCGCGCCGGCGATCCGGGCACCCGACAGAGCGCTTTGGTAGCGCGCATAGGAGGCCATCAAGCTCGGGTTCGCGCTGAACGCCTCATCAATAAGAGCGACCAGGCGCGGATCACCAAAGCTGGCGACCCAGTCGCGCGCATCACTGGCACTCGCCGTTTCCGGCGCAGCGACCCACTCAGCCGGAGGGCTGGGCAGCACCTCGCCAGCCTGAAATTCTGGAATGCCTGCACACGAGACCGTGGTCAACGCGGTGGCAAGTACTAACAAACGTTTTGGCATGCGTAGTCCCCGCACGATTTAAGCCCAATTGCTCGAGCATCCTAGGTTCGACTTAGCGAAAGTCAACAGATATTTATCGAAAAACACTAAAACATTAGCGAATGGCATGAAATACCTCTCGATTTTCGAGATGAAAAAGGCAGGCCAGCGAAATATTTCTTCGCCGGTCGTTCCTGACTTGATTTGATTGTGCGATACATCGGCCCATCAACGAAATACCCGTGTTGAGTTGGCGTCCGACCCTATAACCACATCGAGCAAATAATGGCGAATGTATTTTTCGAAAGGTTTGCAACATGAGCAACCCGGCAGCCCGTATCCGGCGAAGGGATACTGCCGTGGTGGCGATTGCCAGCGCGTCTGTACTCATCGTTCTCACCATCACGGGGAGCCTCAGCCTGTCTGAGACAATTCTGGGCTCCCTCACTATTTTTGCCTTGGCTTCTATCTATCATCTTTCCGTTAGCATCGCTTTAAGTCCCGAGAAGAAACAGAGTGCGCGCCCGCAGGCCAAAACCACGCGCGCCGATGCGACCGAGCCCTTAAGTCGCGCAATGCTGGATCAATTGCCTTTGCCGGTCTTGTTGATCGGTGCCGACGGCCGGATCGAGCGCGCCAATACCGCCGCGCGCGCCTTCCTGGTTCTTGAATCCGAACGCGGTTTACTATCCGCTTCACTGCGCCAGCCTTCGGTACTCGAAGCGGTCGAGCGTGCACTCAAAGGCAAGGCGAGCGAGCCGGTTGAATATTCGGTGCTGGCACCGGTCGAGAGCCATGTTCGCGCTCTTGTTTCGCCACTTAATGTCGAGATCGATGGGAAATTCAATTGGCAGGCCATGTTGGTGCTGACCGACGAAACACCGCTGAAGCGCGCGGGTCGAATGCGGGCAGATTTCCTGGCGAATGCCAGCCATGAACTGCGCACCCCGCTCGCCTCCTTGTCCGGCTTTATCGAGACCCTGCAGGGGCACGCTAAGAATGATGAAGAGGCGCGTGACCGCTTTTTGATGATCATGCAGGATCAGACCGACCGTATGCGCCGGCTAATTGACGATTTATTGGCGCTCTCTCGCGTGGAGATGGATGAACATGTTCCGCCGGATGATATCGAGGATTTGGCAATTATCTCCCGCGAAGTCCTCGAATTCCTGCGACCCCAATTGTCGAGACGCCAAATGACGCTCGACACAAACATCCAATCTGAGGCACTCGCTGTGGGTGACAGGGACCAGATGTTTGAGGTGATCCAGAACTTGGTTGAAAACGCGATCAAATATTCGCCACCCGATTCGGTGCTACATCTGAGTGTCGAGGCGGACTTGGAGAGGCAAGCGGTAGAGCGCGCCCCAAACTTCCTGCCCGGTGACATTTCGAAAATGACCCTCGCTGTGCCCGATGAGGAATCCGGCACACGCTACACGGTTATCCGCGTGCGCGATCAGGGCAAGGGGATATCAAGGCGGGATTTGCCGCGCTTATCGGAGCGCTTCTACCGGGTCGGCGGGCAAAAAAGTGGCCCCAAGGAGGGGACCGGCCTGGGTTTGGCGATCGTGAAACACATCATCAATCGACACCGTGGTGGCTTCGCCGTTGAAAGTGCTCCGGGCACCGGGTCTGTGTTCAGTGTCTATTTTCCGTCTGGCAAGCAAAGTGAGGGTCTCAATCCGGGTGCTTGATCGTCACGGCCGAAGAAACGGCCCGGATGTTCGCGCAGACATCCACAACGTCAAAATCCGTCACAAAACTGTCGCGCACCGTCGCTAAACCCTAGCCAAATTCCGCGCCTGCATTGTCTGGATGATTCTGTATCGCCCGAGCAGGCAAGGCCAAATGTTCAAACTGCCCAACCCTCTGATCTGAAAGTGATCCACGATGTCGGTCATTTCCCTTGTTGCTCTAGCGCTGCTCGTAATGGTCGCAGGTGGATTCTATATGGGACGGACTCGCGCGATCAAACAGGTCGCGGGGCGGAGTTCGGAACTTCACTCCCTGCCTAATTATTACGGCTATTATGTCGCGCTATGGACCGGCTTCCCCGCCTTGCTTTTATTGGCAGCCTACGGATTATTTGGTGCCGCGAGCACCCATTCCTGGACCGTGGCCGAATTGCGCGCCCAGGCCCATGAAATGTCGGCCCAGTTTGAGGGCGATCTGGCAGCGAATAGCGAATATGTACAATTGGAAAGCACGCTCGAATCCCTGGAGCTGACCGTGAATGGTTTGCGCGAAGAGCTGGCCCGGTTGCGACGGGCGAATGATGCGGATCGCGACCCCCACCTGATCCAGCTTCGGCTGGAGGAGCAGCGCTCAAGCCGCGCACTTTTGGCGCTTGCCGGGACATCGATCGAAGATTACCGAACGGGTGTTGCCACAGGCATGCTGGTGACTGCACGTGAAACCGGAGTCGCAGCCTCGATTCGCGCAGGCTTTTTTCTGACGCATTCAGATATTGTGCGCGCAGAACTTTTCATGTCCGATGCGCGCAAAATCGCGCGCGGCGAGACACCGTCAGAATTATTGCCGGAACTGGAAATCGTCGCGTCACGTCTGACAGATCACCAAAACACTTTGCGAAATTCAGTCGGGCTGCTGGTATTGGCTTTGGCGGCGATCGCCCTCTTGTGGACGCGCTCACAGATTCAGCCTCAATTTCGGGCCCGCAATAATGTCGAGCGTCTAACCACCGTCTTGCTGATCGCCGCGTCCATCCTGTCGATCATAACGACGATCGGGATCGTGCTCTCAATGCTCTTTGAGAGTATGCGATTTTTCTCGATCATACCCATCCAGGACTTCCTGTTTGGGCTTCACTGGAGCCCGCAAATAGCAATCCGGGAGGATCAGCTGGGGCAGTCGGGCGCTTTCGGTGCGATTCCACTTTTCGCGGGAACGGCGATGATCACACTGATCGCCATGCTGGTCGCGGTTCCGATCGGTTTGTTTTCGGCGATCTATCTGTCGGAATACGCGGCGCCGAAATTCCGCACCATCGCCAAGCCCGTTCTTGAAGTTCTCGCGGGTGTGCCGACCGTCGTGTTCGGTTTCTTTGCGCTTTTGACCGTGGGCCCCGCTATTCGCGCGTTGTTCACCAGCTTGGGATTTGAAAGTGCGGTCACCCAAAGCGCCTTGTCGGCTGGGTTGGTGATGGGTGTGATGATTATCCCGTTCATCTCCTCTCTATCAGACGATGTCATCAACGCGGTTCCGCAATCGCTTCGCGACGGGTCCTATGCCATGGGCGCGACCCGGTCGGAAACCGTCGTTCACGTCGTCATTCCCGCCGCACTTCCGGGCATTTTCGGCGCGGTTCTGCTGGCGATTAGTCGCGCCATCGGCGAGACAATGATTGTGGTCATGGCTGCCGGGCAGGGCGCTAATTTGACCGCAAACCCACTGGAATCGGTCACGACTATCACCGTGCAAATCGTTGCGCTCCTCACCGGAGACCTCGAATTCGAGGGGCCAAAGACTTTGTCAGCCTTCGCGCTTGGCCTGACCCTGTTTGCCGTCACATTGCTGATGAATGTCATCGCGCTTCGTGTCGTGCAGAAATATCGGGAAAAATATGACTGAGCCATCGAAGAAAGCTGCTACTCGAGAGATTGTCGAGCGAAACCTCCCGGCGAGATATCGTTCGGAATCGCGGTTTCGAACCGCCGGCATTGTTGCGATCATTGTTTCGGTGATCATCCTGGTTTTGCTGATTGGCTCAATCGGTCTCAAAAGCCTGCCAGCCTACACCGCCTGGCAGATACATTTGCCGGTGGCGCTGGATCAGGCGCTTGTCGATCCCGAAGGGGATAGCAGTGAGGCCTCGATCCGTCAGGGTTCCTTCGGGCGCGTCTTGCAAAATGGTATGCGTGAGACGTTTCCTGATGTCAGCGGGCGTTCCAATATGCGCTCGCTTTTCCAGCTTTACACCTCGCTCAATTCCACGCGTCTGATGGACCAAGTTATCGCCGACCCAGGTCTGATCGGTAGTGACTATGTCTTCACCATGCCGCTGGGGGATGATCTCGATCTTTATCTCAAGGGTATGCTGGTTGAGGACCGCAGCGTCGAAATGAATGGCGTTCTGGAAATCGAGGCGGGGCGCCGGCGCACCAACATACAGTCCCAGTCAGCGGATTTCGCGATCGTGCTGGCTGAATTGCAGCAGATGATGATTGATGAAGCCCTGTCTCTTGAGAGTCGCGCCGCCGCCAATCGCACTCTGATGGCCAGTGTCGATGCCGAGGAAGCGGATCGATTGAATGAGGAGGCGGCTCGCTTTGACCAACGTGCGCAGGTTTTGAGAACCGATGCGGCTGGCGAAAATGGGCAATTGGAGCTTAGCGACGACCTGCCGAGCGTGATTGTTGAATTCCGGGGCGGAGCAATCCGTATGAATCGACTGGATCTGAACGGGCAGGGTGGCAGTGGGGAATCCATACTATCGATCGCTGAAAACCGCTCCGATGAAGCGTGGACTCTTTATGTGGTCGACACACCCCAGGCGCGTCGCCGCATTCCAGACAATCAGCTCATCTGGACGAGGGCGCTGGTCGAGCGCGGTATCGTCACCCAAGCCTTCAATCACTATTTTTTCGCCAATGCTGACTCTCGCGAGCCGGAACTGGCAGGCATACGCGGCGCGCTAAATGGTTCAATCCTGACGTTGATTGTCACGCTATTACTGTCGATTCCGGTTGGCATTGCGACCGCAATCTATCTTGAGGAATTCGCACCCAAGAACAAATTTACGGATCTGATCGAGGTCAATATCAACAACCTGGCCGCGGTTCCCTCGATTATTTTCGGTCTGCTGGGCGTCGCCATCTTTATTGATGTCTTCAGCCTGCCACGCGGAACGCCGGTGCTCGGCGGGCTGGTTTTGTCCTTGATGACTCTGCCCACCATCATTATCGCCACGCGCGCGTCTCTCAAAGCCGTGCCCCCCTCAATCCGGCAGGCTGCGCTGGGGGTTGGCGCCTCGCGCACCCAATCGGTTTTCCATCACGTCCTTCCGCTCGCGACACCGGGTATCTTGACCGGCTCAATCATCGGTTTGTCGCGCGCGCTCGGCGAGACTGCCCCCTTGCTGATGATTGGCATGGTTGCCTTCATCGCGGATGCACCCAAGCTCAGCCTTGAAGGGTTCACAGAGCCCGCAACGGTCTTGCCGGTGCAGATTTATCTTTGGTATTCCGCTGCGGAACGCGCCTTCGAACCGCGTGCCGCTGCCGCGATTATTGTTCTTTTGACCTTGATCATCAGTTTCAACGCCGTGGCGGTGTATCTACGCCGCAAATTCGAACGGAGGTGGTAGCATCATGACCACTGCTCAGGCTCAGGCCACACTTTATCATGACATTCCAGAGGCGCGCGACGTGAAGGTGGCCATCGCCGGAGTCGATGTGCATTACGGAGACAAGCAGGCGCTATTTGATGTGTCTATGCAGATTCCGGATCGCTCGGTGACAGCGTTTATCGGCCCGTCCGGTTGCGGCAAGTCGACATTTTTGCGCTGCGTCAATCGCATGAATGACACCATCGACGGTGCGGTCGTGACGGGCTCATTGAAAATTGACGGAACTGAAATCAATGACAAGACCATCGACCCCGTCGTGCTCCGAGCCAGTGTGGGAATGGTGTTCCAAAAGCCCAACCCCTTTCCCAAATCGATCTATGACAATGTCGCCTATGGTCCCAAAATTCATGGGCTGGCAGCGACTCGGGAAGAGTTGGATGGGATTGTTGAGCAAAGCCTCGTCAAGGCCGGTTTGTGGGGTGAAGTATCCGACAGGTTGACAGATCCGGGCACGAGCCTGTCCGGTGGTCAGCAACAGCGCCTGGTGATCGCGCGCGCTATTGCGGTTAATCCCGAGGTTATCTTGATGGACGAGCCGTGTTCGGCGCTGGACCCCATCGCAACCGCGAAAGTCGAAGAATTGATCGACGAATTGCGTGAAAATTATTGCATCATCATGGTCACGCACTCGATGGCGCAGGCAGCGCGCGTGTCGCAAATGACGGCCTTTTTCCATCTCGGTAATCTGGTGGAATACGGTCCGACCGAAGAAATATTCACCAATCCACGCGAACGTCGCACGCAAGACTATATTACGGGCCGTTTCGGCTAAGCCGATTCAGGTAGAGAAAGCATCATGACGCAGGTAAGCACACACGATCACATCGTCACTTCTTACGGTGAGGAATTGGATGACTTGGCCGACGAAATTGCTCGCATGGGTGGTCTGGTTGAGACACAGGTCATTGATGCACTGACGGCCGTCGTGCGGCGAGATGCGTCGATCGCCAAGACGGTTCGCAAGCGTGAAATCACCGTCAATGCGATGCAGGTGGATATCGAAAAGAAGGTGATCCGCCTCTTCGCGTTGCGCCAGCCCATGGCCACAGATTTGCGCGTCACGATTACGGCATTGCGGCTTGCCAGCGATCTGGAACGCATTGGTGATCTCGCCAAGACCATCGCCTACCGTGCCGCTGATTTGAATAGCTATCCACCGTTGGAAGTCACGCAGCGCATCGAGCGTCTCGGGAATATTGTCACGCGTCAATTGCGCGAAGTGCTGGACGCTTTGTCGGCGGATAATGTCGAGCCGGCCATTCGTGTTTGGCGGAATGACGATGAGGTGGACGAGCACTATAATAGCGTGATCAAGGAAATGCTTTTGCTGATGTCGGGTGATTCCTCATTGGTGGATCCGGGGGCGCACATTTTGTTTGTGGCCAAAAACCTGGAACGCATTGGAGATCATTGCACCAATATCGCTGAGGCCGTTCATTATCAGGTCACCGGCGACACACTGGAATCTGTCGAAGCGGCGGCCCCCTGACGGAGATTGCTCCATGAGCATCAAGCCCCTCATTTTGGTCGCGGAAGATGAAGACGCACTGTCGACGCTACTGGAATACAATCTGGTGAATGAAGGGTATCGGGTGGCTATCGCACGTGATGGCGAAGACGCTTTGGTTTTGGCCCGAGAAGAGACGCCGGATCTGGTTTTAGTTGACTGGATGATGCCCTCAGTGTCCGGCATTGAGGTGACGCGCCAATTGCGTGCACGCCACGAAACAGCCAATGTGCCGATCATTATGCTGACCGCTCGCGGTGAGGAAGCAGATCGCATTCGAGGCCTCGATACGGGTGCCGACGATTACATCGTCAAACCTTTTTCCATGACTGAATTATTCGCTCGCATACGTGCCGTCATGCGCCGTATTCGACCGGCTTTGGCCGATGATGTTCTTGAGGCTGGCGATGTCTCGATCGACCGCGTCGGGCATCGGGTCAGTCGTCAGGGTGTCGACATACATCTTGGGCCGACTGAGTTTCGGTTGCTGGATTATCTGATGCAGCATCCGGGGCGCGTCTTCTCGCGGGAGCAATTGCTCGACGCGGTCTGGGGCGCGGATGTCTATGTTGAGGTGCGTACCGTTGACGTGCACGTCGGACGCCTCCGAAAAGCGCTCAAGATCGATGCGCGGCCGGACCCGATCCGAACCGTGCGATCGGCGGGATACAGTTTCGACACGGACCGTCGTTAAAGCTTTTCACAAAAGTCTCATCAATAGAAAACGGCCACCCCAGGTGAGGGAGGTGGCCGTTCTAAACTGACTGCTACCGGGTGAGGGAGCAGATCAGAAATTATAGCGCCGAGTAGCGGCAATGGAATCCAGGGCAGCGTTGGCATCGCTGGTGCGACGACGACGCTTCTGGCTTGGCTGGTAGGCCATATTGGCATGGGCGGTGCAGTACGCCGCGCCGGTTTCTGTACCCCGTCCACAAAACCGGAAAGAGGCCTGTGACGGATCACCAAGGGGCCATTTGCACATGCTCTCGCTGAGTGTCAAAACTGTAGCCAGTTCACCCGACGGCAAAACAGCAGGTTCAACATCGGCCGATGGCTCTACGATCGGTGTTGGTGCCACCGGGCGCGACGGCCTCGGTGCCGCCGTCGTCACCGTCGTGGTTCTTGGCCGTGAGGGTTTAGAGGGGCGGCGGGCTGGACGCGAGGGAGTCGCACGACCCGAAAGACCCAGGCGATGCACCTTGCCGATTACGGCGTTACGGGTCACACCACCCAATTGTTTTGCAATTTGACTTGCGCTCAAGCCATCAGCCCACAACTTCTTCAATTCTTCTACGCGATCATCAGTCCAAGCCATCGCACTCTCTCCCAGACGGTGCGTTCCCTCTTTAGTTGAAGGTAAATGCGGCACCGCTCAATTCATGTTTAATTACACCAGATATAGTATCGATCGTGGTGACTGCCACAAGATCAGGACGTGACCTCTCCTGTGGAAAGCTTTTCTCGTGTTAAAAGGTTAACGTAGATAGTTAATGAAACTTTAAGGCGCTTACGAAATGAGTAATATTCAATTAACCACTCCACCTACTCCGCGAACATTTGGCATGTTCAACACGCTAGGCCTTTGGACTCTTTACAAAAAAGAGGTTCATCGCTTTTTGAAGGTGGGCCTGCAAACCGTCGTTGCACCCGTTGGCAGCACCCTGCTTTTCATGGTGGTTTTCGCGGTGGCGATCGGCTCATCGCGACCTGCAATTAATGGTGTTGATTTTACACTGTTTCTTGCGCCGGGCCTGATTTTGATGGCGCTACTCAACAATGCTTTCGCAAATTCGTCTTCGTCCATCCTGGTTGCGAAGGTGCAGGGAAATACAGTCGATTTCCTCATGCCGCCGCTCTCGGCCCTCGAGCTGACGATTGCCTTTATCGCTGGTGCCATTACGCGGGGCATCGTCGTAGCAGCCGTCACCGCGATTGCCTTGGCACCCTTCATTGATTTGCGGCCGTCTCATATCTGGGCGGTGGTTTATTTCGGACTGGGTTCTGCCGCTATGCTTGGCATGGTTGGGCTCTTGGCAGGGGTTTGGGCCGAAAAATTCGACCACCTGTCTGCGGTCAACCAATTTTTGATCACGCCGCTTACGTTTTTGTCGGGTACTTTTTATTCAGTCACGATGCTGCCCGAGCCAATCCGGACCATCAGTCAGTACAATCCGTTTTTCTACATGATTGATGGATTCCGGTATGGGTTTACCGGCGTCGCCGACGGGACTGTCATGATCGGCGTCGGGCTGATCCTGGTCATCAATATAGCACTTGCCGCTGCATGCTATTGGGTCCTGCGTGCAGGCTGGCGCTTGAAGAGCTAGTCGGACCGGCCTAGACCGGTTTAAGTCTTATTGTGCGCCCGCCCGGCGCCGTTTCAGCTTGTGGAGAATACTCAGATGCCAGCCCCGATGATGGACACCTACGCCCCGCCGGAAGTTGTATTTGATCATGGTAAGGGCGTCCGCCTTTTCACCGCCGAGGGAGACAGCTATCTCGACTGTATCTCGGGGATTGCCGTGAATTGCCTGGGACATGCGCATCCAAAGGCCGTCGCCGCCCTGCAAGGCCAGGCGAGCAAGCTTTGGCATTTGTCCAACATGTTCAAAGTGCCGGCCGGCATCGATCTGGCCAAAAAGCTGACAGACAATACATTCGCCGACCGGGTGTTCTTCACCAATTCCGGTGCTGAAGCGGTCGAGTGCGCGCTGAAGACAGCGCGCAAGTATCAGTTTGATAATGGTAATCCACAGCGCTACCGCATCATTACCTTCCAGGGCGCCTTCCACGGTCGCACCTATGGCGCGATCAATGCCGGCGGTAATCCCGCCTATCTCAAGGGTTTTGGTCCGGCAATGGAGGGTTTCGACCAGGTCGAGTTTGGCGATCTGGATGCGACCAGAAACGCCATCAGCGACGAGACCGCCGCCATTATCGTAGAGCCGGTACAGGGCGAAGGCGGTGTCCGCGCGCCTGAAGACGCATTCCTGCGCGGTTTGCGCCAGCTCTGCGACGAGCATGGTCTGATGTTGATCTATGATGAAGTTCAGTCCGGCGCCGGCCGTACCGGCAAGCTGTTTGCCCATCAATGGGTCGAGGGCGCTGAACCCGACATCATGGCGGCCGCCAAAGGCCTCGGCGGGGGATTCCCCATGGGCGCGTGTCTGGCGACCGAAGCCGCTGCCCAGGGTATGATCGTCGGCACGCATGGATCCACCTATGGCGGTGGGCCGCTGGCCATGGCGGTTGGCAATGTCGTGCTCGATGAGCTGATCTCGGAAGGTTTTCTGGAAGGCGTTGTAGACGTCTCGAATTTCATGCGCCAACAGCTGCATGGGTTGATGGATCGCCATTCCGATAAAGTTGTGGAAGTGCGCGGCAAGGGTTTGCTGATCGGTTTGAAATTGAAGGACGGTTACAATCCGAAAAAACTGGTCGGGCTTGCTCGCGACCGCAATCTGTTGATCGGTGCCGCTGGAGACAATGTTTCGCGAATGGCACCGCCACTGGTCCTCACCAAGGAGGATGCCTCTGAAGCAATCGCAATTCTCGACGATGCGCTTGGGGCATTACAGGCTGATTGATGACTGACGCCGCACCCGACACAACCAAAAATATCGATGACATCGTCGCGGCCTTCCAGCTGGAAGGTCGGGCGGTGCGCGGGCGTGTGCTGCGTTCAAATGAGACACTCAACACAATTTTGTCGGCCCATGACTACCCGGAGCCGGTCGCCCGTATTCTCGGCGAAGCGGTTATGCTGGCGGCGCTCGTCGGTGATGCTCTGAAATTCGAAGGGCGTCTGATCGTTCAGGCCAGCGGCAATGGGCCTCTGTCCTTCGTTGTCGCCGATTACACCGCCGGCAAGGGTGTCCGTGGTTTCGCGTCGATGAATCGCGAGGCCGTCGATGCGGCCATCAATACATCGACCAAACATGTTCCAATGATCGCGACCCTGCTGGGCAAGGGTTCCTTCGCGATGACCATCGATCGCGGGCCGGATATGGACCAGTATCAGGGGGTTGTGCCGCTGGAGGGGCAGTCCTTGTCACAAAGTGCGGAGCATTATTTCGCGCAGTCCGAACAAACACCGACAAAAATACGTTTGGCGGTTGGTGAAATCTGGGACGATAATGGTGTCAAAACTTGGCGGGGCGGTGGTGCGCTCATCCAGGCTCTGGCCGCTGACGAAACGCGTGGAGCGGTCGAAGACGATTGGGAGCACGCGCTGGCGCTTTTTAGTACCGTGGAAGACGCCGAACTGCTTGATCCGGATCTCAGTGCCGGACAGCTGCTCTATCGCCTGTTCAACGAGGACGGTGTGCGCCTGTTTGAGGGCGCGCCGTTGAAACGCCATTGCTCCTGCGAACGCGAGCGCCTGGCCCGCATCGTCGCCAGCTTCTCGAAGGAAGATCGCGACCATATGGAAACGGATGGGGCCGTTGTGATGACGTGTGAATATTGTAATCGCGACTGGACCTTCACCCCCGAAGAGATTTCGAAGGCCGGCTAGGGCATTGACTGTCTAGCCGCGCCAGAAACGTGGCGTCAGAAGCACCAAAACGGTCAAAACCTCTAATCGACCGATAAACATATTGGCTGTCAGCACCCATTTGGCTGGATCCTCGAGCGGCGCAAACGTCCCCGAGGGTCCAATCGTGTCGCCCAGGCCCGGGCCGACATTGGCCAGGCTGGTCGCAGCGCCGGAAATTGCGGTGGTCAGATCGAGACCCATCGCCGACAGGATTGCAGCACTGATCGCAAAAACAGCAAAAAAGACAAAGAAAAACCCGAGAACGGAATGGATTGCGCTATCGGGCACGGGCCGTCCATTATAATGCATGGGAATGATCGCATTCGGACTCAGCAAATTACCCAGATAACGCCGGATTGCACTGCCGGCGATCTGAAAGCGGAAGATCTTGATGCTGCAGGTTGTTGAGCCAGCACATCCGCCGACAAACATAAAGACAAAGAAGGTTGCTTCCGCTGCCGGGCCCCAGGCGGCGTAATCGGCGGTGGCAAATCCGGTGCCTGTGATGATCGAAACGGCGTTGAAGGTCGCGACCCGCCAAGCTTCGCCAGCCCCGTGCGCACCGGTATTGGCGAGCACCAATGTCAGGACGACCGATGCCAGCACAATAATCATGATGAAGCCGCGCACCTGCCGGTCTTGCAAAAATGCACCGGGCTTGCCGCGCGCAGCCAATAAGAACAGGCCAAAGGGCAGGGCCGCCAATAGCATGAACACCAGCGCGACCAAATCGGCACCGCCCTGTGTAAAGTGCCCTAGTGAATCGTCCGAGGTGGAAAATCCGCCCGTCGCCACGGTCGACATGGCGTGCGCGAACGCATCCACCATCCCCATGCCAACGATCAAATAACCAATGGCGCAGGCGAGGGTCAGGGCGAGATAGATCAATGAGATGGCGGCAGCAATCTCCGTCGCGCGTGGCAGGACCTTGTCGGACGCATCGGTGGTCTCCATGCGAAAGAGCTGCATGCCGCCCACGCCCAGCATCGGCCAGAAGGCCATCGCGGTCACGATGATGCCGATCCCGCCAATCCATTGCAGAATCGCGCGCCAGATCAAAAAGCCAGGTGGGCGTTGGTCGAGTTCGGTGACGATTGTAGAACCGGTCGTTGTCAGACCGGAAACAGCCTCGAACAGGGAATCCGTCCAGCTCAACCCTTCACCTGAGAGATGCAGAGGAACTGCCGCCATAAGCGCCAGGGCCAGCCAGCTGCCCACAGTCAGAATGAACGCGACTCGCGGCGTCACACTCTGCAGCGGCGCCCGGTTCATGAGGGCGAAAGCCGCCCCGAGGAAGAGTCCGATCACCGAGGAAATAAAGAATGCCCGTGCGCTTTCCAGCGCCCCGGAACTCGCATCAATGGCCGCAGGCACCAGCATCGCAGCTGAAAGCACGGCCACCATGATGCCGATGACAAAGAAAACCGGGCGCAGTGATGCGGTCAAAGGGAATGCGCCTCTTCGTCCGCACTCAAATCAGCCAGAGCGTGGCTGAGAAGATTAATGAAGCTGGGCGCGATCATCAGGTCGGTCCAGGGAAAAATCTGGCACACGTGCTGCAAAATTTGTCCCTTCTGCGGTCCGCATTTCATAACTGCCCTGCATGAAGCCGGATGGCGTACTCAGGGGAGCGCCGCTGGTATAGCGGAATTTCCCGCCGGGTTCGATATGCGGTTGATCGCCCACGACGCCCTCGCCTTGAACGTGTTCAACATGTCCAAGCGCGTCGGTGATCAACCATTTTCTGGAGATGAGCTGTACGGACTGCTCCGTCAAATTACTGATCTCAACGGTATAGGCCCAGACATAGCGCCGGTCTTCTGGTGCGGATTGATCCTCCAGATAATCAGTCTTGACCCGAACTTTGACACCATCTGTTACGCACTCATACATGCTGATTATCCTGTCTGGGCGGGCACGGGGCGCCGATGTCGGTCGATTGATCTGGGCGCTATCTTCCCCCTGACCGCCCGATCTCTCAAGTGTTACAGTCAGCGCGGCTGGACTCGGCCGTTCGGATGTCGGACATCTGGCAATCCGAAAACAGCAGATTATGATCATGTCAGACAGCGGAATACTACCAGATTTGCGCCTGCGGGCGCTTGTCGAAGATGGCGTGGTCCAGCCCGGGCACCCCTTGGCCACAGGTCAGGTTCAACCCGCCAGCATAGATTTGCGCCTCGGCGCGGTTGCCTACCGCATTCGAGCCAGTTTTTTACCGGGAAGAGGGCGCACCGTTGCCGATTGCCTCTCTGGCGATTTGGTCATGCATAAGGTCGATTTGCGTGAAGGCGCGGTTCTGGAAACCGGGTGTGTTTATCTGGCACCGCTTCAAGAAAGCTTGCGATTGCCGGCTGGCTTGTCTGCTGCAATGAATCCGAAGAGCTCGACCGGCCGCATCGACGTTTTCACGCGTGTGATCGCCGACGGGGCTGCCGCCTTCGACCGGGTGCCGGACAATTATCAGGGCCCGCTCTACGCAGAAATCTGTCCGCGAACATTTTCCATTCTGGCCCGGGAAGGCGACCGTCTGAGCCAGATTCGCTTTCGTCAGGGTGAGCATACGCCGACGCGCGACGTGACAGTCAGTGTCGACCTGGGTGGATTTGAAAACGGTATCGTGGGTTACCGGGCCCGCCGTCATTCCGGCCTGATCGACCTCGCCAATATCGGAACGCATGCGCGTGACCGTTATTGGGAACCCTTGTATGCGCCGGACGGAAATCTCATTCTTGATCCAGAAGAGTTTTACATTCTCGCATCGCTGGAATCGGTGGTTGTGGACGTCAATGAGGCCGCCGAAATGGCCCCTATAGCCACAGAAATTGGTGAGTTTCGAGCTCACTATGCCGGTTTCTTCGATCCCGGTTTCGGCCTTGAAGCTGCGGGGGGTGCCGGCGGTCGTGCGGTTCTTGAAGTGCGCGGGCGTGATGTTCCCTTCATTTTGGAACACGGACAGCCGGTGGCGCAACTGGTTTACGAAAAGATGCTGTCCGAGCCAAAAGCGGCTTATGGAACAATCGCATCCAACTATCAGGCTCAGGGTCTCAAGCTCTCAAAATATTTTACGTCCTGATTTTTGGTTCGGATTCCGAACTCAAATTTCGCAAAAGTTAATGTGCGGAGCCCTTGATTTTAAGGCTTTTCGCCCCCTATCTTGCTGTTAGCTTACGACAGTCTTGTGGATTTATTACGTGGGAGGGGCCTCATGAAGCACCTAATTGGAATTTTGGCATGCCTGTTCATGTCTGCGACAGCGCAGGCGCAGGTCGTGCCGTCACACGAAGATTACGCAGCTATGGCGCGTATGTCTTCGGTGCGAATATCTCCAAATGGGGAGCGCATTGCTTTTATCTCTGGCGAAACCCGCGTCGAACGCAGCATTATTGTGACAGCGCTTGACGGTAGCGGGTCCAACGTCATTGACGGCGGAGACGACCAGGTGGTCGTCGCGGTATCCTGGCTCAGCAATGATAATTTGATGGTCACATATTCAGACCGCCGGGATGATGCCAGCAGCGGCGAGCGTAATGACTTTTTTCGCAATTACGTAATGACCGCCGATGGTTCCGATAATTGGGAGCTATCGCGATATGCGAGTTTGGCCAATCGTACACCG
The DNA here is from genome assembly GCA_029251785.1 of Maricaulis sp. Taxonomy (GTDB): domain Bacteria; phylum Pseudomonadota; class Alphaproteobacteria; order Caulobacterales; family Maricaulaceae; genus Maricaulis. Next base: position 29,052 of record JAQXCQ010000200.1, read on the forward strand.
GAAACAGAAGATTCCGTTCTGGTGTGGATGGCAGTCCTGTCCGACAATCGGGGGTCTCGCGCAGGGGGTGATGGCGTCAGTCAAGCACGGGGCTTGTTCCGTCAGAGTTTCACGAATGACCGTGCGCGCCGCCGCGAATTCATCGGTGACGGTGGATATAGTTATGTCTTGAACGCCGATCATGAACCGGTCGTCAGATACACACGTGACGGTCGGGAGTTCGAAGTTTGGCATCGTCGGGCCGGCGAGGGCTGGCGCCGCGTGTATACAGAAAACCTTTCTCGGGATGCCTACCGGTTTGGTGCGCGTTCAACGGCGCGATGGACCGGGGATATGACCTATATTGCTGGTCTGGATGCGACGGGGCGATATGGCTATTTCGTCGCTGCACCTGACGATGACCGGAGTGCCATTTACCGGTTTGACTTCGAGGCCGAGGAAATCGAAGGCCCAATCATTCGATCTGATACTGCCAATGTCGGCGGTTTCATTTCCGATTGGCGGACAAATGCAATCATTGGGGCACGCTGGTCTGAAGAGCGAAGCCATGTTGAGTATTTTGACCCGGACTTCGCGGCGGTTCAGGACCAGTTGGAGGAAATCTTTCCGGATTCCAACTCTACAATCGTCCACTATGACGCGGAATTTCGCAAACTTATCATTAGTATAGTTGGCGGTCATACGTCAGGGGCCTATTATCTCCTCGACCGGATTACCGGGGAGGTCACACTGCTGGCCGGGGCACGTCCGCGTATCCCAGATGCTTCAATAGCATCTGTTGAAGTCGTGCATTACGAAGCGCGCGACGGAATGGATCTGTTTGGCTATCTGACCCTGCCGCTCGGCCGCGACGCCGCCGATCTGCCGCTTGTCATGATGCCACATGGTGGCCCACAAGCGCGGGACTATTACGGCTATGATGAGTGGGCTCAATTGCTCGCATCGCGTGGCTACGCTGTCTTTCAACCACAATTTCGCGGCTCCGATGGATTTGGTCGCGATTTCGTTCAGGCCGGCCATAATGAGTGGGGGCAGGCCATGCAGGACGACGTCTCCGACGCGGTTCTGCATCTCGCCAACGAAGGTGTGGTCAACAGTGAGCGGGTGTGCATATTCGGCTGGAGTTACGGTGGTTATGCCGCACTGGCCGGTGCCACTCTGACACCGGAACTCTATCGCTGTATTATCGCGGGTGCGCCGGTCTCTGATATCCTTTCAATGATGGATTACTCAGAGAGTCGGGGGCGTGGTGAAGCGTCATTGTATTGGTCGGACTATATCGGTGATTACGTTTCTGAGCGTGAGCACATGATTGAAATATCGCCGGCCTACCAGGTCGCTAATATCCAAGCGCCCTTGATGCTCGTACACGGTACAGATGATATCGTTGTTCCGTTCGAGCAGTCCGAGATCATGGCACGGGCCATGGACGAAATCGGCATGCCATACGAGCTGGTATCCATCCAAGATGGCCCGCACCAGTCCTATCGCATGACCGTGGCGAATAAATTGGAACTCTACACAAATCTCGAACGCTTCCTGTTCGAGCACAATCCACCGGACTGATCGGATATCAAACGGGGGCAGTTGCAAAACTGCCCCCGAAATTTGGCTAAACCCCCTTGCATTTTTGCGTGTTTGATGTGAGCCTTCCCGTCTAAGTTGGAAGGTTTCTGCGGGGGAACATGCGTCTGATCGTGCTTGTGGTGACCACTTGGCTTGTGGGTGGTCTGGCCATCGCTCAAACGCCTCCGTCTATTGCTGATTATGCGGCCATGCCGAATATGAGTAATGTTCGCATCTCGCCGGATGGCGAGCGCGTCCTGTTTATTTCTGGCGATAATTGGGAAAGCCGCAGCATCATCATCACCCGTCTGGACGGGACAGGGACCCCAATCGTCATCGATGTGGGCGATGATCAGACCGTATCGCGCGTTTTCTTTCTCAACGACACCCATATTTGGCTGACTTACACAGACCGTCAGGCCTTCTGGGGCATGGACGAAGAGCAATATGTACCGCGTAAATACATTATGCGAATCGAGGATCAGGAATATCTCGAGCTCGATTTCAGGACCAGGTTCGCCTCGATCGATGAGGATGATCCAGATTCTGTCCTGACATGGCAGATGACGCAGCGAGCTGGCGGTGGCGTTCACACACGCACTCGCGGCGGTACGGGATACAGCTTGTTTCGGCAAAACCTCGAACAAAGGACCCGATCCCGTGTCGGACTTGGGACTCGGGATTTTTCTTATCTGCTCAACAGTGATGACGAGCTTGTTGCTCGACAGCGTGGCGGTTGGGAATCAGATGATCCCTACGAGTTATGGGCTCGGCTCGAGAGTGATGATGGCTGGCGCCAGGTTCACCTCGAGCGCTCGGAACTCAGTCGGGAGTTTCATTTCGCCGGCCGCCATGACCAGGAATGGCTCCGTGTCGTTCAATGGGTAACAGGTTTGGACCCCACTGGACGCTACGGCTATTTCTATTCACGCACACGCGGCGAGCGGGGCACACGAAACCCCGGAGACCGCTGGGCAATGTATCGCTTCGATCTACTCGAGGAAGTCATTGAGGGGCCGATCGTGGAATCCGACATGTCGGATGTATCGAGCACCATTCGAGATTGGCGCAACAATGCTGTGATCGGAGTCCAATGGTCCGAAGAGCGAAATCGCGTCCACTATTTTGAGCCTGAATTCGCTGCGCTGCAAACGCAGATCGAAGAGTTTTTCCCGGATTCAAACGTATCCTTGGTCAGCTGGGACCGTAATTTCCAACGCGTTATTGTGCACCTTCAAGGTGGGCACACTGCGGGCGTCTATTACCTGGTCGACCAGCACACCGGCGAAGTCGCCATGATTTCACAAAGCAGACCGAGAGTACCCGACAGCTCAATTGCTCCTGTTGAAGTTGTTCGGTACACGACGCGGGACGGGCTGGACTTGTTTGGCTACCTGACTACGCCCGTCGGACGTGACGCCGTCGATTTGCCGCTCGTTTTGATGCCGCATGGCGGACCTGAAGCACGTGATGTTTACGGGTATGATGAATGGTCGCAATTGCTGGCATCACGCGGATATGCGGTATTTCAACCACAATTTCGCGGCTCCGGCGGGTTCGGCGAGGATTTTGCCGAAGCTGGCTATGAGAACTGGGGTCAGGAGATGCAGCACGACCTCGATGACGGTGTCGATCATCTGGTCGAAGCCGGCATTGTCGACCCGGACCGGGTCTGTATTTTCGGTTGGAGCTATGGCGGATACGCCGCCCTGGCTGGCGTGACGTTGACTCCAGAACGCTATCGCTGCGGGGTCGCCGGAGCGGGCGTCTCTAATATCATCGCCATGATGGAGTACGAGCAGGGCCGATTTGGTGGAATGTCCTGGACGTATTGGGCTCGCAATATCGGCGATTGGCGCGGCAACCATGCCGCCGGCATCAATGCGGTATCGCCCGCACTGCACGCCGACAATATCCAGGCACCCTTGATGATTATCCACGGCACTGACGACATCGTTGTGGATTACCATCAGGCTGAATTGATGGTTGAGGCGATGGAAGCCGCCGGCAAGCCCTATGAATTTATTCCGATCGAGGGCGGTCGCCATTATTCCGATCAGATGACCATAGGTCACAAGCTACAACTCTATGAAAACCTGTTGCGGTTTTTGGAGGAGCATAATCCGGCGGACTGATCCTGCCTGGAGGTCCCCAAAGAAACTTGCGTGAGGCAGGTTGCGAGTTAGGTCACGTTGATGAAACGGCGACGATCGGTCGGTGAAAAATCAAAAACTCTGGAGGGAGTTATCATGCGTATTGTCACCGGTGCACTGTTGGCGCTTGTTCTGATGCCACTGGCCGCGGCACAAATTGAAAGCTATGCGTCATTGCCGGAAATTTGGGCGGCGGAACTGTCGCCTGACGGCGCGCATCTTGCGACGGGGTGTACGCCCAGAGGCCCGCGCGAAATATGCATTTATGACCTAGTCAACGGGCAGCCGCCAATTGTCTTGCCAGCACCGGATGGCGCACGGGTGGTTGGGTTTTTTTGGCCGTCCAACACGCATTTGATGTTTGAATCAGTCAGCTTTGAACGCACCGCCTATTCAAGCGGGCTGGCGGCGGAAACGATCCGCCACAGGATTTCTTATTCGCTGGCGGACGGCAATTTGGCCCGGTTTCCGTCCTTTGGTAGCTATCGTGCGCCAATGCCTCAGGCGGACAATCGGATCGCCTGGGAAATGACCTATGATCTTGATACTAATCGCGACAATACCACATCCCAAATGCGCGCACGCAATGATTTTGGCACTGTAGTCTATGAGATCGATCTCAATGATGGTGACGTCAAACGAACGCTCGAAACCTCAGAGGGGAGCACCGTGCAATTCCTGTTGGAGCCCTCTGGTGAGCCGTTCTTAGACATTCGCTATAGCGAACGTTCCGGTGAGTATTCGATCCACCGAACGGATTTGCGGCATCGCCCGGCAATCTATTCCGGAGCCTTTGAGGCCGCCTATCCCAGTGTCTATGGCTTGACCGTGGACCGGCAAGCGATTGCAATCCGGATTCCACGCATCGGGCTTCGTCGCTTGGACATCGCAACCGGTGAATTAACTGAGTTCGATGGCGGCGGTCTTTCCGTCAATATGATGGGGCCTAAAATCGATCCGTATTCCGAAACCGTGGTCGGATTCGGATATACAGATGATTTGAACCGCCAGATTTTCATCGATCCTGATCTCGCCGCGCTGCACGATGAGCTGAAGCAAATTCTATCGGAAAATTCAGTGACCATCGGAAGCTGGTCCGCCGACCGATCCAAAATGGTTGTTATCGGTCGAGACGCCGGGCAGCCTGCAAACTATTATTTGCTAGATCTTGAGACAGGATCGCTGGGAGGTCTTGGAAGTACCTATAGCCGGCCTGATGGGCTCGGTTTTCCATCTACCGAAGCCATTGCCTATGAAGCCTCCGATGGTTTGGAGATTCCCGGGTATCTGACACTGCCACCGGGTGAAACCCGCGATTCCGGTCCGTTCCCGCTCATCGTTATGCCCCATGGGGGACCACAAGCGAGAACCACCGCACGCTTCGACTGGTGGACGGCCTATCTGGCCTCCCTCGGTTACGCCGTCCTGCAACCCAATTATCGGGGTTCACTGGGCTATGGAACCGAGTTTCTCGAAGCTGGATACGGCGGTTTCGGTACGCGCATGATTGACGATATTAGCGATGGAGCCCGGGCGATGCGCGAAGCGCGCATTGCTCAAGAGGGCGACTATTGTGTCAGTGGAGCGAGCTATGGCGGTTATGCCGCCATGATGTTGGCAATCCGTGATGCCGATAATGTCGGTTGCGTAATCAGTTTTGCCGGTGTGGCAGATCCATTCTCCATGCTTGCGGATTTGATCGATGATCCGGCCGATATTCGATACTGGGAGCTCTATATGGGCAGTCGTTTCAGTGATTCCGAGTATCGCGCTTCGATTAGTCCCGCCAGTCGGCCCGGCGATATTCAGTCGCCGATACTGGTTCTGCACGGAGATGCGGACACAACCGTTTCGTTCAACCACTTTCGGCAATTGCAGACGGTTTTGGCAACGCATCCCAATGCGCGCTTTGTACGCATGGAAGATGTGGATCACTATCTGGGTAGTGCAGAGTCACGCGCCCAATTGTTGCGGGAGAGTGAAGTCTTCTTGCGTGAGCATCTCCCCGCCCAATAGATGTCAGTCCAGCGCGTAGGCGTTCGCTCCCTAGAAGGCGCGACGGCCGGGGATGTCGATGCCGAACAATGTCGCCAGATGGGCGATAAAGACCACGAAAAACGCGCCGGCGGTGATCGCAATCAAAGTCCACGGTATCATCCGTGGGCCTTTTTCTGGACGCGCGGGTTTTCGGGTTTCCCAGGCGGAGAAAGCGAAGATGCCGGCAGTAATTGCGAGCGCGATGAGGGTGGAGGTAAGGGAGAGATACATGATGCGTCGCTGTCTGTGCTGAGGCCGTGTTCGGTTTTGTCCCAATAATATGGGGCGGTCAAAAGCTGCCACAATGCCCGCAAGGCAGCTGCCGTTTGAAGCGGCCAGTAAAGCGGCATGGTGATCAGGTCAATTATTCGGACTGACAAACCTGCACGATGCATGCCGGTGGCGGCACACAGGGCGGCAGCCAAATATCCCAGCGACAGGCAAGCTGGCACCGCAAATCGCATCATCCCGATAAATTCACCACTCGCCATGCAAGCCACGCACAACACCACTAGGGGAAAATGTGCGAGCGCCGACAATAATGCCGCTCCAATCGTCAGCAGCAGGGCGGGTTTTGATCCGCGCGGACTCAACGCCGCCGTCGATCGCGAATGGACTGCCAGCGTCTGGGCATACCCCTTGAGCCAGCGCGTTCGCTGACAGACCCACGGCCAGACCCGCATCGGAGCTTCTTCCAGGGTGGCCGGAGCAATTACATCACAGCGATAACCCAGCCGATGCAGGCGAAACCCCAAATCGGCATCCTCAGTGACGTTATAGGCATCCCACCCGCCAGCGCGCCGCAAGGCCGCCGCGTTGAAATGGTTGCTTGTTCCGCCCAGAGGTAAGGCCCAGCCCCATCGGGCATAGAGGGGCAGCAAGGCCTGAAAATGGGCGGCATACTCCAGCGCAAATTGGCGGGTCAACCAATTATCGGCGCGATTATACCAATTAAGGGGGGCTTGTACGCAGCCCAATTTGGGGCCTCCGGCCACCAGGCTCTCGGCGGCAACGCGTAATTGCCTTGGGTCCGGGCGATCCTCCGCATCGTGAATCGTGATAATCTTGCCGCGGCAAAACCGCAGGGCATAATTGAGCGCCCGGGGTTTTGTTTGGGGCGTTCCCGGGGGAACCACAATAATTTCGAAGCGGTGGTCCAGCGAGCAAGCACGCGCGACGGCCAGCGTCTCCGTATCGCTGGCCTCAATGGCAAATTTGATCTCCAGCCGGTCAGCGGGATAGTCAATCGCGGTCAGCGAGGTGACAAGGCCGCGGAAGACCCGGGCTTCCTTGTATAATGCGATAATGATCGAGGCCCGCGGGAGCTGGTCGTCAGAGAGTGACTCGCGCGACGCCCATCGAGGCGGCGTAAGACTGGCGACCAGTCGCAAGACGATCAGTGCCAGAAATATCAACCCGATGGCCGCCGAGAAAAGCCCACCCAGCAGGGACGGTGCGGCGACCGCCAGCGCAGCAATGCCGCCGCAAATAATCAACACCACGACCCATTGCAGAAAATAGATGCCGCCGCGGGCACTCAATGCCCGGCTTGTGCGGCATAATCCGTTCGCCGCTTGCTGTTCCCAAAGGCTTTGGAGCAAGGCCGGAACCTTGCGTTTGCGCTGCAAACCAGCCGCCGAAACATCGTTTATGACGGGCCGAATTAAACGTCGTGCGTCCGGTTTAGGCACCGGACGTCGCGCAGAGTTTCGCCCACGCTCACGCCTGGCAAGATTGTTGTCCATGATATCCACCCGATTCGGTCGCCTTGAGCAGCGACCCATTAAGGGTGTGTATAATTTAAATACACCAATAAGGCGAATCAATCCTGATTGGGGAGTGCCTTCACGAGTGTCGGTTGGTCTAACCCCTCACCATTCAGTTCGAATATGGTCGTAGAAGCGGGGGGATATCCACGCGGAAGGCGCGTGCCGGACTGGGTTAATGAAGCCAGCTTGTGGGCGAAGCCACCAATGCCCGGATTGTGGCCGATTATGACGATCCGCGGTGCGACCGGCAAAGCTTCCAGGGCAGCACGTTCCAGCATTTCCGTACTGGCATGATAGAGCGCCATGGGATCAATCAGCTTGGGTGATCCCAGCGCGCCCAGCAAACAGCGATAGGTCTCCTGTGTACGCCAGGCAGGCGAAACCAGGGCCGCATCGAATTGAATACCCAGCTCAATCAGCTGTTCCGACAGAAGCGCACACGTTTCGCGGCCAAAGTCGGAGAGGCCGCGCTGAAAATCATCTTCCGCCTCAATACGGTCTACCGCTTCTGCGTGTCTGATTAGGGTCAGGGTCGACTTCATTTCGGAAATTTCCGTTTGTGCCGCATAATGGGCGGCGTTGGACGAGTCTTGTACACGCTCACACATTGAGCCTGCCTGTAGTCCTACGATGATTTTCCATTTGTTGAACAGAGGAGAACGCTATGGGACTTTTACTTGGCGAGATTGCCCCCGATTTTGATGCCATGACCAATGAGGGCTCGATCAATTTTCACTCCTGGATTGGAGAGAATTGGGTGGTCCTGTTTTCACACCCCGCTGATTACACACCGGTCTGCACCACTGAGCTCGGCTTTACGGCCAAACTCAAGGACAAGCTGGCCGCGCGAAATACCAAGGCGATTGCCCTGTCAGTCGACAGTGTCGAAGACCATATCGGCTGGATCAAGGATATTGAGGAAACACAAAACGTCCGGATGAATTTCCCGATCATTGCCGATCCGGAGCGCAAAGTGTCCGATCTTTACTCGATGATCCATCCCCAGGCCGACCCAAAAATGACGGTGCGGTCGGTGTTTATTATTGATCCAAGCAGGAAGATCCGCGCAACCTTTACCTATCCGCCGAGCGCCGGTCGGAATTTCAACGAGATCCTGCGTCTCATTGATAGTTTGCAACTGACCGATAAATTCAAGGTCGCCACACCGGTCAATTGGGAGGCGGGCGAGGACGTTATTGTGGTACCAACCCTGTCAGATGAAGAGGCTGATGCGCTCTTCCCGTCAGGCTATAAGAAGATCAAACCTTATCTGAGAATCACACCTCAACCCGATAAGGTAGAGCAAGACGAGCCAGCCGAATAAGCGACAGCTTTGGCGACGAACCTATAGGGCATTCGCGGAGTCTCGTGCTTTGTAGGTTCGTTGGCCCAAAATCGGTGCATCGCAACGGCCTGGAAGCCCCTAACCATCTGCACGATTACCACGCTCACAATTTCAAAGCGCCGACGGAGTCGATGAAGGCGGGTCCTAGTCCAGGGTCTGCCGGTAGCGCGCCATGGCCAGAGTCGCGATCACCATAAAGATCACGCCAAGCGGCCAGATATTCCACCACACATCCTCCATCTGCGCGCCCTTCAGCATAATGGCCCGCATCGCTCGGATGAAATGTGTGGTCGGAATTGCCTCACCGATGGTCTGGGCCCAAGCAGGCATCGCGGCGAACGGAAACATGAAACCCGACAGCAGAATGGACGGCATGAAGATGAAAAACGTCATCTGCATCGCCTGCATCTGCGTCCGAGCCATGGTGGAGAACAGAAAGCCGAGTGATAAATTGACAAGGATGAAGAGTGAGACCGCAAGCACAAAAGCCCGCGGATCACCCAGGAAGGGCACCCCAAACAGGAAACGCGCACCTAGCAGCATCAAGATGACCTGAACGGCTCCCACGAAGACGAATGGTGCGATCTTGCCGATCATCACTTCGAACGGCCGGGCCGGGGTGGATAAAAGGGCCTCAAGCGTGCCGCGTTCGGCTTCACGTGTGAGCGCCATTGACGTCATCATCGCCATCGTCATGGTCAGTATGACACCGAGAAGCCCGGGCACGATATTTAGGGCCGTCGTCCCGGCGGGATTGTAGCGTCTGTGTATGACCGTTTCGACTGGCGAAATCATTTCCCCCAACAACGGCTCCAGCGCCTCTTGCACCAGTGGCCCAAATGCTCCGCTCCCGGCACCGGCCGCGACCGGGTCTGAGGCGTCGACATCCAGCAAGATTTGCGGACGTTCACCACGCAGCAAGTCACGTTCGAATCCGGGCGGGATTGAAACCACAAACGAGGCCACGCCATCGCGCAGGGCCGCGTCACTATGGGCGCGGTCCGGCGACACGCCGATAATGTCGAAATATTCCGAGGTTTCCATCGCCTGAACAATGGCCCGGCTGGCATGGCCGGTATCGCCAATTTCCATCAGGGTCGGCAGGTGACGAGGATCGGTATTGATTGCATAGCCAAACAGAAAGAGTTGCATTAGCGGGATGCCGACCATCATGCCAAAGGTCAGCCGATCGCGGCGCATCTGGATGAATTCTTTGCCCAGTATCGCAAATATTCGGCTGAGGGAGGCAAGTTGTTTCATTGGAAATTGTCCTGCGCGCCGGTCATCAGCCAGATAAACGCTTCCTCCAGACCCGTTTTCGCCGGAGCCACGGTGAGACCGTCTCGGTCCCGCCACGGTGCCAGGGCCCGGTCTAGCGTGACTGCATCCAGACCCGATACATGTAACGCCGAGCCAAAACGGGCAATCTGATCCACGCCCGGCGCATTTTCCAACGCTTCATAGGCTGGCTGCAGCCCCTTGCCCTCAACGCGCCAGGTCGTGAGCCCGACAGCATCCGGGATGTCGGCCGCAGGAGCATCGATCAGCTTTTTGCCATAGGCGATAAAGGCAATGTAATCGCACTGCACGGCCTCATCCATGTAGTGCGTAGAGACGAGCACGGTGACACCTTGCCGAGCGAGACGGCGGATACGGTCCCAGAAATCTCGACGCGCTTTCGGGTCCACGCCCGCGGTGGGTTCATCCAGTAACAATAGTCCCGGTCCGTGAAGTGAGGCGGCCGCAAGCGCCAGGCGTTGCTTCCAGCCGCCCGACAATTCTCCGGCCATCTGCTTGGCTCGGGGTTCTAGCTCATATTCACCCAGCGCATTGGCGACGACCTCGCCAGGTTTTGGAACCGCATGCAGGCGCGCCATGAATTCCAGGTTTTCCTTGACCGTCAGATCTTCATAGAGCGAGAAGCGTTGGGTCATATAGCCCACCCGTGATTTGATCTCCCGGCTTTCGGTCCGAATGTCGTGGCCCAGTGCATGCCCTCCGCCTTCATCCGGTCGCAGCAGGCCGCACATCATCCGGATCGTCGTGGTCTTGCCGGAACCATTGGGGCCGAGGAAACCGTAGATCGAGCCCTTTGGCACATCCATGGAAAACCCATCAACAACGGTTTTGAGACCAAATTTCTTGGAGAGCCCCTCCACACTGACGGCAAATTCCCGGGTCATCAGCGCGGCTCAAATTGCAACGGCATGCCGGGGGGAGGCGCCGGGCCATCAAACCGGGCTTCGGCGCGATAGACCAAACGGGCCCGTTCGGCGTCAGAATAGATAATCGGTGGCGTGAATTCGGCGTTATCATCGATTCGGGTGATCCGCGCGCTCAATCCGGCACCACAACCATCACAGCTGACGGCAAATGCGGTACCGACCGGTGTCGAGGCGAGGTCAGTTTCCGGAATAAACAGGATGGCGTGAATATGGCCGGTTGGCAGAACGCTATAGACAGGTTGCGCCGGTCCAGCCTGCTCACCGACAAACCGAATTTGCTGGTTCACGCGCGCATCAATGGGCGCTGTAATCGTGCGCAGGGACAACGCATATTCCGCCTGTTCCACACCCGACTGTGCCACCGAGACCTCCGCCTGCAGGGCTCGCAGGGCATTTTCCCGCGCAGGCAATTGCACCAGGCTCAAACGTTGGCGCATCTCGGCCACGCGGGCATCGGCGGTTTCATTGGCGGCGACGCTGGTGTCCAGACGCGCCTGACTGACATGGCCGCGATCAAACAAATCCTGCACGCGAGCACGGGCATCTCGCGCTTCGGTCTGGGCTGCGCGCGCCTGTGTGAGTTGATCCCGGGCCGCAGCGATTTCTGGAGCTCTGGCCCCGGCCAGCGCATCATCAAATCGAGCGGTGGCAGCTTC
>JAQXCQ010000228.1 GCA_029251785.1 Maricaulis sp.
TAGGTCAGCGGCTGATAGCGTTCCGGCTGCGGATCGTAGTCAGACCGGCCCCGCCCCCGCATCGACACGACGATCACCCGCCGCCCCAGCGCGGCGATCATCGGCGCCAGATCCTCAAAGTCTTTCACATTCCGCGTCAGCCCATGCAGGCAAACCACTGGCACGCCAGTGGCCTCGCCGACGGCCGGATAGTCGCGATAATGAAGGCGTGGGCCGTCGGGTGTGGCATGGAAGTGGTCGGCAAAGCTGTCAGTCACTCACCCAATCCTTGTCGATATGCTTGGAGGCGAGATAGAAGAGGCCGGCCGCGATTAGATACAAGAACGACCCGCCTAGGATGGAATAGCGCAGGGATTCATCTCCGAAGGTCGGCGCCAAGATCGTCGACATCTTGCCAAGCACATACACGCCGACGCCAATGCCAATCAGATTATTGATCAGCAGGAATATGGACGAGGCGACCGCGCGCATGTTGGGCGCCACCAGGTGCTGGAATGTCGAGAGGACCGGTCCAAGCCATGCGAGACCCAAGGCTGTCGGGATGAAGAACAGGCCAATCGACCAGGCGAGGCTCGGTGCCATCACAGCGCCGATATAAAAGGGCGTGGTGCACAAGAATGCGATGCCTGGCACGATCGCATACATCGACTTTTTGCCCTTGCCGAGGCGGTCACCCAGAATGCCACCCATCAAGATACCTAGAGCGCCAGCTACGAGGATTGTGATGCCGAAGGCCCAGCTGGTATCGAGAATTCCGAGCCCGTGGCTGCGGACGAAGAAGGATGGGATCCAGAAAAATATGCCGTATCCCATCATCGAGGAGAATGACGCGCCGAGAGTCAGAAACCAGAAGGATGGCTTCTTGGACAAGACCTTGAGCACTTCCATGATGCTCGGCTTCTTCTCAGCCAATTTTTGCTGTGCGGCTCCGTCGAATTGTCCGCGCTTCGGTTCGCGAACAATCAACTTGAAGATCGGCGCGACGACAACGCCGGCAACACCAACAATGATAAATGCCGACCGCCAGTCGAGACCTTCCATGAAGGCCCCCATCGCGATGTGGGCACCCACGATCACACCAAAGGCGCTACCGACAGGGATGCCAAGCGAATAAATGGCCATCGCTCGGGCGCGTTGATTGGACGGAAAGTAGTCAGCAATCAGTGAATAGGCCGGTGCGACACCGCCCGCCTCGCCAATACCGACGCCCATTCGGGCCAGGAAGAGCTGCGTGAAATTCTGGGCCAAACCGCTGATCGCCGTAAATGCGCTCCAGACGGTCAGGGAGATGGTCATGATCCATGTTCTGTTCCATCGATCCGCAGCCCAGGCGATGGGCACGCCGAGGGTTGAATAGAGCGCTGCAAAGGCGATCCCGCCAAGCAGGCCCAATTGCTCGTCACTCAGACCAAGTTCTTCCTTGATCGGTATGGCGAGAATGGAAATGATCTGTCGATCGAGAAAGTTGAACGCGTAGACAATAAACAAAAGCAACATGACCACGTTGCTGTATCCGGAACTCGGCTTCTTATCGTCCTGCACATCGGTGCTATTTGCGTCCGCCATATTGTCTCCCCGACACATATTTGCACGACCGAAGCCGCGCTC